>CAYRTW010000019.1:0-36661 GCA_964426935.1 uncultured Rickettsiales bacterium | reverse complement strand
AAGAGTTTCCCGGTGCCACCATCGCTTTGCTGAACGGTCACGCGGTCGGGGGGGGGGGCATGCTGGCCCTGGCTTGCGACCTTCGCTACGCCCATCCCGGAGTGGAATTCACCATTCCCGCCAGCCGGTTCGGGATTGTTTATCCCCTCCAGGGTATTCGGCCCATGGTGGCCTTGATGGGCCCGGGAAGGGCGCTGGAAGCCCTCTACACCGCGTCTCCTCTCTCCGCTGAGGAGGGGGAGCGGTCCGGGCTTTACAACAAGGTGCTTTCCGAAGAAGAGCTTGTCCCATACGTGTGGGAAAAGGCACGGCTCATCGCTTCCCGCTCCCCCGTGGCGATTCGGGGGATGGGCTACCTGGTGCGGAGGACGCTGGCGGTGGGGAGGGATCCTTTGGTGGAGGAAGAGGCGTTGGCTCTTCTCAGGAGCAGCTTGAAGGGGGAAGGCGCCCGAGAAGCCATCGCCTCTCAGGCGGAGGGTCGATCCTCCCGAAATCCTTCCTCCTGAATCGGCTATTCGGCGGGAGATTCCTCCTCGATACCCAACTCCTTCTTGCCTTCCTGGCTGATCATTCGGGGATGCCAGGGGGGATCCCACACGATGTCGATGTTGGTGTGGGCAACCCAATCCAACTGCCCCACTTTCTGCTGGATATCCGCAGGGATGGCCCGGGCTGAGGGGCACTCTGACGAAGTAAAGGTCATCTTGATGTTGACGTCCTCTTCGGCCACGTTCACCTGATAGATGAGGCCCAGATCAAAAACATTGACGGGGATTTCGGGATCAAAAACCTGACGAAGACGAGCAGTCACGTCGTCAAGACGGGGGTCGGGCATGAGGTCCTCCAGAGACGCCCGGGGCCATGGGGACGGTTCACAATCATGGCCTCCGGAGCGCGGTGCATCATAAGCGTGCCCTTCCCAGTGGGCAACGCGCCTTCAGTTTCCGAACGCTTTGCATCTTTTCGGGTGAGCGGTATGCTGCCCCTCCCTCCCAGGAGTCGTCCATGGACCAAAAAGACCTTTTCTGCATCCAGGGCATGCAGATGTTCACAGAGAAGCGCTTTGGCGACGCTGCCGCTCAGTTCGAATTGGCTCTTTCCTTGGATTCCGGATATCTGCTGGCCCTCCATGGCCTTGCTCGGGCCTGTTTTGAAGCCCGGGATCTGGATCGGGCCATCGCCGCCGCCCTTCGCATCGTCGAGTTGGATCCCAATGACGTCACAGCCTACTCCACCCTGTCTCAGTGCTACGTCTTCAAGGAGGACAAGGAAACCGCAGAGCACTGGGGGGCGAAGGCCCGCATTGCTGGTTGGAAGCAGCAGTTGAAGGAAGACAAGAAGCCCGGTCCCCCCAGCGGTGTCCCTCTTTGACCGGAATGGGGATTGCCCAGAACGACAAAGGCCCACCACATGCGGGCGGGCCCTGTCCAACAATTACATCGCAAATATGGTGGGCAGGGAGGGAGTCGAACCCCCGACACGGGGATTTTCAGTCCCCTGCTCTACCGACTGAGCTACCTGCCCAAGAGGTCGCGTCACCGCGACGGGCGCACTTATAGAAGGGTACCCTCGCGTTGTCAAGACATCTTCTTCCACTTTCCCATGTCCCTGGGATGGGCATGAGGGCGTCGATCCTCACGGTCATCGCCGCGGCGCCCCTTCTGAGCGGAGGGGCATTGGGGTGCGGTGTGCCCGATTCCTGCGATGATTGGTGTGCCCAGTCTGCGGTTCACCTGGACCGTTGCCTGTCCGATTGGGGATGGACCTGGGAGGCTCTCTCTCAGGAGGATGGGGAGTCTTGGAGCGCCTGGTGCCGAGGCTATTGGGACGCTCAGAAGAAGGGTGCGGAGGAAGAGGGTGAGGAAGCCCTTCGGGGAGTCATGGAACAATGCGATGAGGGTCTTGCCCAGGAGTCTGGCGAGCCCTCCTGCGCGGACTTGTTGGAGGACTGGCTCTGACAGAACCGGGCTTCTTCAGGACATCCCGCCCTTTCCCCGCGATGGTTTGACAGCCCCCTTGCCCTTCGGGGAGGGGGTGGATTATCATCCCGCGCCGGGTTGCCCCGTGTGACCCTTCATCAGGTGGCGGGTCTGTGGGCCCGGTGGAGCAGGTCAGATGCGGATCAAGGGTGGTGCAGTTGCGGTGGCCCTTTCCCTCGGCGCGATGCTGACGGGTTGCGGGGACACCTGCACCCAGCTTTGCGATGAAGCAGCGGATTTCCATGGTCGCTGCATGGATCAGTGGGGCGCCACCTGGCAGACCCTTGGCTATGAGGGGCCGGATGACTACGTGGCAACCTGCGTAGCCAGCAAGGAGACGGCGGTCCAGTGCGTTTCCGATTGGTGCGATGAGGGAAATCCCGATGATCCGGACGCCTCTGCGGAGTGCGCCTTGAACGAGAAGTTGGGGATTCTTCGTGGCTGCGAAGCGGACAAGGAGTACTACCGCCAGCCCTGTTCGGACTACTGGATGAGCGTCTATCAGTATGGCGATCCCATGTTCGACAACGATCCGTCCACCTGCAATGAGGCGGACGAGGAAGAAACGGCTGGCTGAGTTCGCTCTTCGCAGGTTTTCTGGTCCCCCTTCTCCCTGATGATCGATCCTCTGGGCCCCAGCCTGCTCTCTGAGGGATTCGTCAGTTGGTTCCTCGGCGAGGGTCGAGGGCGTCCCTGAGACCGTCTCCCAATAAATTGAACCCAAGCACGGTGAGCATGATGGCCAGGCCGGGGTAGATGGCGAAGCCGGGGTGATCCAGCAAATACTTTCGGCCGGCGTTGAGCATGGACCCCCAGGAGGGGACTTCGGGGGGGACCCCCAGACCAAGGAACGACAGGCTGGCTTCCGCCAGGATGGCCGCGGCCATGCCAAAAGTAGCCTCAACAATCAAGGGAGATAGGATGTTGGGGAGTACATGCACCACCAGAATGCGGGGCGTGGAGGCTCCAATGGATCGGGCCGCCAGTATGTAGTCGGCATCCCTCAGGGCCATGACCTGAGCCCGGACCAGGCGGGCATACCCCACCCATCCGGAGATGCACAGGGCTGCAATGACCAGTCCCACACTTCCGGTTCGCGCCAGGGCGGTGATGGAGATGGCCAGAAGGATTCCCGGAAACGCCTGGAAGCAATCGGAAACAAACTGAAATCCCCGATCTGCCCATCCACCCAGGTATCCCGCCAGGGAGCCGACCACAAAGCCCGCAAAAAGGCTGACGGCTACCACCGAGAAGCCCACTTGAAGAGAGATTCGAGCACCAAACAGAACCCGGGAGAACACATCACAGCCCCGAGGGTCCACACCAAACCAGTGTTGGGCCGAAGGGGCGGACAGCTTTTCTTCCAACGAGCAGGCCTCAATACCGTGGGGAGCCAGCCAGGGGGCCAGTATCGCAACCACCACCAGCAAGAGCACGATCCCTCCCCCAAACCATGTCAACCTATTGTTCATGGCCCACCAGAGAGGCGGATGCGAGGATTGACGGCGGCGTAAAGGACGTCAGTGACGGTGTTTACGATGACGTAGGTTGTGGCGATCATCAACACACAGGCCTGGATCATGGGAAAGTCCCGGGTCTGGATGGCGGAAACCACTTCTCTTCCTACTCCCGGCCATCCGAACACCTCCTCGGTGATGATGGAGCCCGCCAGGAGGCTGCCGAATTGAAGCCCCAGAACGGTGACGATGGGGAGAAGGGCGTTCCTGAGGGCATGCCCCACCAGCACTCGCCATTCAGGCAACCCTCGGGCCCGGGCTGCTGTGATGTAATCCTGGCGGATCACCTCCAGAACCGCTCCACGAGTCATGCGGGTCAGGATCGCCGACAGCCCCAGCCCCAAGGTGACTGCCGGGAGGACCAGGGACCCGGGAGCCTCGCCACCGGACACCGGAAACCAGCCCAGGTGCATGGAGAACACCAGAATCAGCAAGGGCCCGAGCCAGAAGTTGGGCATGGATATCCCCACCAAGGCCCCTCCCATGGCGGCCGTATCCCACCAGGAATATTGCTTCCAGGCGGCAAGAGTTCCCGCTGGAATGGAGAAGAGGACCGCCACCAACAGGGCCGCCGCTGCCAGCTTCAGGGTCTGGGGAAATTTCTCTTTCAATACGTCCCAGACCGGTTCCCCACTGTGCATGCTCTTGAGGTCTCCCCTCAGCAGATCCCCAATGAAAAGCTGGTATTGCCGAAGGATGGGTTCGTCCAGGTGGTACTGGGCGCGGATGACCTCCTTCTGATCAAGGGCGGCGTTTTCTCCCACCATGAAGTCCACCGGATCTCCAGGGATCAGGTGGACCAGAAAGAAGACCAGGGTAGACACCGTGAAGATCACGGGAAGGGAAAGGAGAATCCTCTTGAAAAACCAGAGGGTCACGCCGTCCTCTCAGGGAGTCGCCGCTGAGACAGTTTTGACCACCTCAGGCATGGATTGGAGATCGCCGTTTGTGGACAAGGAAAACCCGGTCACACTCGGCCGGGTCAGCAACACGTTGTCCTCGTACCACAGGGGGAGGATGGGCAGGTCGCTCCGGATGATTTCCTGAATCCGGGCGTAGATGACCTTTCTCTCTTCTTGGGACTGGACCCGCTTTCCCCGAGTCAAAAGTTCGTCCATCACGCCATTTCGATAGCGTCCACGATTGGCTCCCTTGGGGGGAATGTTGTCACTGTGAAGCACATAGGAGAACCAGTCAGGGTCGCTCACTCCCACGGCAGTGAGGGTGAACAACTGGAAGCGCCCCTGCTTGATGTCCGCCATGAACACCCCGAACTCGCTGGTCTGGATGTCCACTGCTATGCCAACCCGGGCCAGTTGGAGGCGCATGATCCCGGCGACCGACACCGCCACATCATCCAGGCTGGTGCGGTAGGTCAGGTGGAACCTTGGTTCAGGTCCCTCCCCATCGGGATCGAGGTGGCCCGCTTCGTCCAGGAGCCTTCGGGCGGTTTGGGGATCGGAGATCAGCGGAGAGGCGGGGGGAAGATAGGCCCAATGACCGGGGGTCAAAATGCTTTCGGCAGGGGCGGCGAACCCCCGCAGCTCGTGATGGATGATGGCGCTGCGGTCGATGGCCAGGGACAAGGCCCGCCTCACCCTTACGTCCTTCAGGATGGGATCTTCGTGATTGAACACCAGGTATTTGGTGAGGGTGCTGCTTCCCCGTTCAACCTTGAGATCCTTGCGCCCGGCCAGGTACTCCACCAGATGGGCGGGGATGTCATTCTGGGTCATGTCGGCGCTGCCGTGAATCAACTCAAGAACCCGGACGGTTGCGTCAGGGACGATGCGAAATCGAAGACGTGGGAGAGGAGGGGGACCAGGATTCGCTACGGCTTCCAAGACAATGGAGGCATCTTTCTTGAAAGAGATGAAGCGGTAGGGACCGGAACCCGTCAGCACATCGTTGAACGGCGTCTGCACAGAGGTGGCCACATGCTCGGGAACGATCCCCAGAGTGAGGGACTCCAGGAAGGGAGCAAACGGTTCCTTCAGGTGGAAGGTGAGCTCCGAAGGTCCGGTAATGGCCATGGACTCAATGGCGTCCAAGGTCCCCCTCTTGATGCTTTTGTTCTTTTCATCCTGAATGAACCGGTAGGTGTACATCACATCGGCGATGGTCACCGCCGAGCCATCGTGGAAGCGTCCGTTCGTGCCCAAGGTGATCCTGACCGTCAGGTCATCTGGCCTCTCCACCTTGGTAGCCAGGTCCAGCACCAGGTTGCCCTGTCGATCCTTTCGCATCAGGGAGCGAAAAAGAAGGCGGTGGATCTTGTCAGACCAGGCGTCGTTGCCGAATCGAGGATCCAGATTGCTGGGATTGGCTCCGATGACCCACACCAATTCGTCATGGGCGGTCTGGGACCGGCCGGCGCAGCCCATTCCGCCCGCGAGGAACAGACATCCCCACAGAGGAAGCGCGACGAGGGGACCAAGAAAGGAGGGAAGGAGCCTGACGAGGAGAGCCATCACGACGGGTCCGGAGGATGGGGTATCATAGCCCGGTTGCGTGCCCGGGTGCATTGCTCCCCACCCCGGGGGAGAAAGCCGATGGCGCGGCTTCACCTCTCGCTGTCTCCTCGGATGGTTCGACTCCCCATGTTTCGACGCGCGCTGCGCCTCGCTCTGGCATTGCCGGTCCTTCTGGCCTGTCTGCTCTTGTCCTCTCCTCCAGCCGAAGCTGCCGAGGCCGTGGGGACAGGCCCCTTGGCCCCTGTCCTGGACCCGATCATCGACTCCTCCCGCATCAAATCGGCCACTCTTGGTCTCTCAGTCCTGGATCTGGATTCTGGAGCAATCCTCTATGCCAGGGGGGCGGCAGATCCCCTGAATCCAGCTAGTTGTCTCAAGGTGGTCACTGCGGCGGCGGCTTTGGAAGCGCTGGGACCGGGATACCGATTCCAGACGGATTTTCTTCGCGTGGGAGATGCCCAGGAGGGGGTCCTGATGGGGGACCTGTATATCCGTGGAACCGGGGATCCGGAAATGGTGTACGAGCGCCTCTGGAAGGCGGCGGTGGATCTGCGGAGCCGTGGAGTGGAGCGGGTGAAAGGGAACCTGATCCTGGATGATTCGTTTTTTGACGAGGTGAGGGACATTGCCGGCTGGGAACTGGAAGAGGGGGAATCTTCCACGTCAGCGTTCAACGCCCCCGTCTCCGCCCTTTCCGCCAACTTCAACGCCATTGGAGTGGTGGTTGCTCCAGGGGTGAATCCCGGAGATCTGGCCCATGCCGCCCTGGAGACCCCCACTGGATTCGCTCGCATACGCAATCAAGCCATCACCGGACGCACCGGATCCCCTCGTACGATTGATGTTGTCCGTCGTCCCGTGGAGGGAGGGGTGGAACTGGTGGTCAAGGGGACCATGCCGCTTGGGGCAGCACCCAAGATCTTCTACCGACCGGTGGTCGAGCCTGCCGAGTATTACGGTGCCTTGTTCAAAGAGTTGTTTCACCAGGCGGGTGGGCGCATCGAAGGAAACTATCGTCGAGGCAAGACCCCCGACGCCGCCAAGGTGATCTTTTCCGCCGTCTCCCCTCCATTGTCGATGCTGGTTGCAGACATGGACAAGTTCAGCAACAACTTCATCGCTGAGCATCTTCTCAAGGCTGTAGGAGCCTCCCTCTATGGAGCACCCGGAACCACCGAGAAGGGGCTGAGAATGAGCCGCAGCGTCTTGGAGGCAGCGGGAATCCCCTGGAGCGATGTGAGGGTCACCAACGGCTCTGGCCTGTCCCGAGCCAATCGCCTTTCAGCGCAGCAGTTCTGTGTCTTCCTTCGATGGGCGTCCAAGCGTTTTCTGAGCGGCCCCGAGTTTCTGTCCAGTCTGACCATCGCTGGCATGGACGGCACCCTCCGCTCCCGATTGGGGGAGCCGGGTTTGAAGGGGATGGTTCGGGGCAAGACCGGCACGGTGAACGGGGTAGCCACCTTGGTGGGAGTCCAGGAAACCCGCTCCGGGCAGAGGTTGGCGTTTGCGTTCCTGGCAAACGGGTTGAAGGTTCCCGTCACCGATGCCCGGGAGGTGTTCGACCACCTCTGCCAGGCACTGGCTGGTCCTGTGGCTGGGGGAGGAACCCCCACTCCAGCCCGGTGACGAGGACGCAACGCTCCCCACGCAGTTACAGGAACCTTCTCGTCAGGAACGAGGTTTTCTTGTCTTCTTCCTCCTCTTGTCAGAGATCCGGGGAGAGGGGCGCGAATTGACACCATGCCTTCCCCGCCGCTATGGTGCCCGACGGTTGCGATCCGTCTGGGGGCGTGGTGCGCCCGGGATGTTCCCAGGGGAGTCCATGGAGGCGCAACGACGGGAGAGGTCTCCTCATGACACCAGGTAGGGATTGGGTAATGGTTGCAAGGTTCAAAGCGTGGTTCGCTCCGACGAAGCGCACGGGAGGACTGTCGGCTGCGGCCGCCGCGCTGACTCTTTTCCTTCTGGGAGGGGTTCCTCAGGTTGAGGCCCAGGAATCCGGCCCGCCAACCCCCACCAACGCGGCCCCACCTCCGACCACGTCCGAACCCGCTGCTCCCGTCACCGATGACGAGATCGCTCGGGAACTCAAGGGTGTGGAGGCCAGTGTCAACTCTCTCAAGGAGAGGGTGTTTCAGTCCAAGGCGAGGTTGATGGCCCTTGAGGAGAAGGTTGCTCCTGGAAACGCGGGTGGGGGGAGGGCCATTCTTCACCACGTCAACGAATTGGATCCCGCATTCATCCTCGAATCGGTCACTTGTTACCTGGACGGCACCAACGTGTTTGAGCGCACCGGAGGGGCCGCTGAGCTGGCGCGGAAGGCAGAGACCAAGGTGTTCGATGGCAATGTGCCTCCCGGCAACCACACCATTACCGTATCCATGGTGGTACGGGGGAATGGTGCGGGGCCCTTCCCTTACCTGAAGGACTATTCCTTCCGGGGTCAAAACAGCTTCTCGTTTGTTGCCGAGGATGATCGCAGCAGCATCGTCCGGGTCATCGTCCAAAAGAAGGGTGGGGCACTGGCTGCCTTTGAGGATGGCCCGGAGATCAAGTTCGACCTCGCTACCGAGAAATCCGCCGCTGCGGATGGTTCTCGACCTGCCCGATAGGGGGATCGAATGGCCGCCCCACGTTCTCCTTGGTTCGGATCTCCCGGTGCAGCAACGGTTGGGCTCTGTCTCCTGCTGACGTTCATGTCCTCCGTGTCTCTAGGAGCCTCGGGGGGAAAGAGCAAAGGCAAAGGGCCGGGGTCTCCCAGCGAGCAGCTTGAGGGAGTGACCTCAGGCGCCGCCGCCCTGCAGGTAAGATACGAAGTTGCCAAGGAGCAGGCTGCAGGTCTGGCCAACGGCGCAGTGGCCCGTGCCTCACGACGTTTCCAGGATGGGGTGTTTGCCTATCTGACGGGTGCGTATTCATCGGCATCTCTTCTTTTCTACGCCGTGATCGACAGCAAGGCCCTGGTGGGGCGCCCGGAGCAGCCAGAGGCCGAGTGGTACTTGGGAGAATGCCTGTACCAGGACCGCAATTACTACAGCGCCCGAAACGCCTTCGCCACCGTGGTGGATCAAGGGGCATCCCACCCCTTCTACGAAGACTCCCTCCTCAAGCTCATTGAAATTCACGGCCTGATCGGGGATGTGCCCGGGTTCATGAAGCTCTATCAAACCCACGCCGCCAGGGTGGGAGGCCCCGAGACCCCAGCGGCATTGCGCGTGCGCTATGCCATGGGTAAAGCTCTGTATTTTCAAGGGGATTACTCGGGTGCGCTCAAACAGTTTGCTGGATTTCCCCGAGGTTCGGCCAAGACCCTCCTGGCCCGGTATTGGCATGGCACGCTGATCGCACGAGATGCCTACGCCTTGGTCAACAAGGGGGATGGCACCCTTGCGGCGACGCGGTTTCGGGAGGCGCTTCCCCTATACGAAGAGGCCCTGGCCCTTCCCGCCTCTACCGAGGAGCACCGAGAGGTGCAGGACCTCGCCTCCCTGGCGGTAGGACGCATCCACTTTCATCTGGGGGAGTACCCGGAGGCCATTGCTGCCTACTCCCGGGTCGAGAAGGATTCCAAGGCATACGCGGATGCCCTCTACGAAGTCACCCACTGCTGGGCCCGCCAGTCCCGCTCTGATCAGGTGGTGTTGACCGCAAAGGCCTTCTTGGATGCGTTCCCCGGCCACGTTCGCGATCCCGAATTGCGGATGCTGATGGCCTCTCAGGAAGCCCAGGGTGGAAACTTTGCGTCGGCTTCTTCTTCATATCAGCGCGTGGCCCAGGATTACGTGGGAGTCAAGGCCCGACTCGATCAGGTGGTGTCAGCTCACGCCGATCCCATGGATCTCTTCAACCAGTTGGTGGATCAAGCCATTCGATCAGAGCAAGGCCGGGAGCTGGGACCCCCAGTTGAGGGGCAGATGCCGGCGTATGCCGCCTCGTTGGCTCGTCAAGACAAGCGGGTGGACAGGGCAGTGGTGGTGTCTGCCGATCTTCGTGAGCAGGCATTGGACATCCTTTCGGGCCAGGATCTGCTGGCTCGCATAGATGAGGCGCTGGCGTCGGGGAGGAGCGTGGGAATCCTGCCCGACTACCGGTCCTTGCGACGAGAGCTTGATTCGGTGGTGGCGGTGTCCATTCAATCCGAATATCGATTGGCACAGGTCGAGGCGGATTACCTGATGGCTTTCCTGGGGGATGCTTCGGCGTTGGCCCCTTTGCGAGCCGCCCTGGCCGAACAGACAGCCCGGAACGACAGCGTGGACAAGGAAATTGGCCAGAGAAGGGATGGGTGGCAGAGGTTGGCGAGGGATGCTGATGCCAAGGCTGTTGCTGCCGAGACCGAAGCAACGGATCTGTTGGCCCGGGCTGCGGCCCTCGACTGGAAGGCTCGCGCTTCCAACCAGGTAGATGGGGAAGCGGCCCGTCTTTGTGAGGAGTTGAACTCTCTTCTTTCTTCCCTGGAAGAGGAAAGAGCGCGCCTGTCTCCAGGACGGTTTGGAGTGCGAATCGATGGAGTGCTGACGGATCAGATGCGTGCCGCCGAAGACCTTCTTCGTCGCCGCACCGCTGAAATCCAGTCTCAACTCAGCGGATATCGGGAGCGAGTGGTTGATCCAGGGAAGACCGAGTTCTTTGCTCGCCTCGATGCGGCGCGAGCCAGGCTGGGGGGCCTCCGCTCCGGGGCCCAGGGAGCCCTTGAGGATCTGGCCCGTCGAGAGCAGGAGGACATCCGGCTGGTGAAGCGGGTGGTTGGCGAGGAACGGGATCGCTTGATCGGCCAGAAGACAGAGGCAGAGCGCATTGATGCCGCGACTCGCACCGCAGCGGGGCGGGTGGCGGCCTCCTCCTTTGCCCAAGTTCAACAGGCGGTGTCTTCCTTGGTGATGAAAGCGGACGCGGGATCGGCCGATGTCTACTGGTTCCAGATCAAGCAGATCGCGGAAAAGAGGGCGACTCTCCAGAAGGAGAGGGCAGCTCGGCAGAAGGCATTGCAGGGAGCGCAGCCTGACTCACAGCAAGGGGGAGACGGGCAATGAACACTACGCACCACAGCGGCTTCCGGGTGGCCGTCGTCTTCGCAGGCCTTCTCCTGGTGGGGGGAGCACAGGCTCAACAAGCGGCCCCGGTTCCTCCTTCTCAGGCGGCCACGCCCGAAGTCCTCCAGGCGATTCGCGACGCAGCCCAGCGTTTTGAACAGCGGGGGGCAGAGTATGAGAACGTCCTATCGGAATTGTTGGATGGACGCCTTCGCCAGCAGGTAGGAGAGTTGGAAGCGGAGTATAGCGCCAAGGTGATGGCCACCTTTGCAGAGGAGCGCAAGGTCAGGGAAGCGGGCATTGCTGCCCATGAAGCGTTCATCGCCCGATACCCGTCGGGGGCCTTGACTCCTCAGCGGATGCTCCATCTTTCTCAGATGTATTTCGACCAGACCCGGGACGAGTTCCTCGATCAGAACATCCGGTACCGGGAAGATGCTGCCCGATTTGACGCAGGGGAGACCGACGTTCCTCCTCAGGAGCCGGTTCGTGACCACAGCCGGGCAATTGCTCTTCTCGGGCAGATTATTGAGCGATTCCCGGCATATGAGCAGTTGGACGCTGCGTATTACCTCCTGGGATACTGTTATTTTGAGCCCACATCTCGCCAGAGGGACGCTGAGAAGGCCTTTGAGACCTACAAGGCTCTGGTGGATGGTCGTCCGGGAAGCAAGGTGGTTCAGAGCGCGTATTTGCGTCTCGGGGAAATCCTCTTTGAGGACAACAAGTTTGCTGATTCCATTCCCTACTACCTGAAAGTGCTGGATCACGCCCAGAACGATGACTACGAGCTGGGCCTCTACAAACTGGCATGGGCCTATTTCAAGGTGTCCGACCTGGACAAGGCCATTCCCCGGCTGGTGGAGGTCCTGGACCTGTCAGCAGCCCGGGAAAAGGAAGGAGGGCAGGCCATCGATCTGAAGCCTGAGGCCCTTCGATACCTGGCCATCAGCCTGGTGGATCAGGCGGAAGATCGAACCACGGAGACCATGGCCCATGCCCATCGCTTCTTGAAGGCTCTGGGGACTCGCTCTTACGAATACGAAGTGCTGCAGCAGGTTGCCTTGGTGCTCGTTCAGCAGGCCAGGTTTGACGAGGCCATCGTTGCTTATCGGGGAATGCAGCAACTCTACCCTTTGAGCCCCAACAACCCCGAGATCCACAACACTCTTATCGGTCTGCACATGAAACTGGTGCCCGCCGATCTGGAAGGTGCGGCCAAGGCGAGGGCTGAGCTCACCGAGCTATACAAGCCAGGGTCCTCCTGGTATGAGGCCAACGCGGGAAATCGCGAGGCCCTTCAGGTGGCGACGCGTCTGATCGAGGAATCCTTGGAGTCGGTGGCGGTGGACTATCATGCCAGGGCCCAGAAGACCAATCTTCCTGAAGATTTCCTTCTTGCGGCTACCAAATATCGAGAATATCTGACGCGCTTCCCCTACGCCAAAAATGCGGCGGAGTTGCGGTGGCAGTTGGGGGAGTCGTTGTATTTCGGTGGCTATTTTGCGGAGGCGATCAAGGAATACCAGATTGTTCTTTCATCTCCCGACAACAAGTACCGCAAGGATGCCTTCTACGCCGTTGTGGCCTCTTACGAGAAGCTCATCAAGCAGAAGCAAGGGGACTATCGCAAGCTGCCTGGTTCGGCGGAATCCCTGCCCCTACCTCCCGATGGCAAGAAAGTGGACTTCCAAGTCCTTCCCCTGACCGATCTGGACCAGCAGTTTGTTGCCTCCATTGATCAGTTGGAGAAGGAGATCCCCGATCGCCCCGAGCTTCCAGAGCTTCTGTATGTGGCAGGGGAGATTTTTTATTATCACAACCAGTTCGAAGAGGCTCGGAACCGCTTCAACCGCGTTATCGAAAAGTATCCATCACGGGATGAGGCTGGTTATGCCGCATCTCTGATCGTCAACACCTATCAGTATGAGGGAGACCTGACCCGCCTGCGGGAGGTTTCCGGACTTCTGGCGAAGAGGGAACTGGGGGGGGACAAGCAGAAGTCTCAAGCGCGGCGGGAGCTGTTCGAGGGAAAGGAACGAAACGCCTATTTCACCGAGGCAGTCAAGCTTTTCGATGGCGGGGAGCATCGCAAGGCGGCCGACATGTTCTACGAGTACTACACCCGTTATCCCAACGCGACCCAGTTGGATCTTGCTCTTTACAATGCCGCCAGCGGATACGAGAAGCTGGGGGAGGTGGACAGGGCCCGCAAGCTCTATGAAGAAATGCTGGCCAAATATCCCAGCAGCGAATATGCCCCGGAGACCTTCTTCCAGGTTGCCGATGCCTACGAAAGGGTGCTGGACCTGGACAAGGCTATCTCATACTACGAGCAGCTGGTCCGAATTCACGGCAAGAATCCTCGCGCCGCCGACTCCCTGGCAAACGCGGCGTTCCTGTATAGCGGCTTGAAGCGATTTGCTGATGCCGCCAAGGCTTATGAACGCTACGAGCGCGATTATGGAACCCAGGCTGACGCTGGCTCTCTCCTCTTTCGTGCCGGACTGCAGTGGGAGATCGCTCGCCAGCCGAAGGAAGCGCTGAGGGTGTTTCAGAGGTTCCTGGAGAAGTACGGCGGTCAGGACCCCAGCGTCGCCCTGGATGCTCAGATCCATATCGCCGACCTGAACGAAAAGCTGGGGAATTCCAAGCAGGCTCGCGCCGAGCGGCAGCGCATCGTGGATATCTATATCAAAGAGCAGAGCCGGAATCCTGGAAAACTGGACGCTGCAGCGGTCAATGCTGCGGCCAAGGCACGATTCAGCTTCATCCAAGAGCAGTTTGCGGCGGTGGACGCCATCAAGTTCACGGGGATCAACGCCAAGGACGAGAAGATCCTGGTGCAACGTTCCGAGGCGACCAAGGCGTTCCAAGTCACTTTGGACGAATTCATAAATGGTTACCCCGATTTCGAGTGGATTACCGCCGCTCTCTATTTCAAGGGATACGCCTTCCAGGCATTTACCGAGGCCATCTACGCGGCTCCCATTCCCAAGACTCTCAAAGGAGAAGAGGAAGTAGACGCCTATAAGGAGGTACTGGCCCAAATGGCGGAGCCCATCGAGACCAAGGCGATCGAAGTATTTGAGCGGGTCGTCAAGGAGGCCACCGATCGGAAGAAGAATACCGTATGGGTGGACAAGGCCAGAGAGGCTCTCAATGCGGTCAAGCCTGATGCCTACCCGGTGTTCAAGAATGAAGAATTGAAGATGAAGCCCAGCGAGCATCGCCCCATGCCGACACCTGCTGGAGGCCAGGCCTATAATGGCCACGGGCTCCCGTTTCCCTCCGTGGGTCTCCGAGATGTTGCTCAGGAGGAACAGCGATGACTCGTCTCCCCAGCCTTCTGGTGGCCGTGATGCTGTCGGTAGGAGCCGGCTGCCCTTCCAACTCTGCGGCACCCCCGTCCTCCTCTGCCCAGGCGACTCCCTCTCCCGCATCCGAATCCACTTCGGTGGGGGGAAGTGCTTCAGCCACTTCCGCTCCTGATGCGGTTTCCGCGACAGGGGACTCGCCGACCACTGCGCCCCTTAGCCAGGACGACAGGGCGGTACGGTTGTTTGAAGCCGGTTCCCGCGCCCTCTCTGCTCGCCCTCCCGACCATGCGGAGGCGGCAGCGCGTTTGGAAGATGCAGTTCGGGCCGACGACGGGTTTGCCGAGGCCTGGTACAACCTGGGGCTGGCGCTGACCGGGCAGGGAAGGCTGGCTGAGGCGATTCGGGCCCTGGAGAAGGCAACGTTCCTCAAGCCCCAGATGGCGGGAGGCTGGACCGCCCTTGGGGATGCTCTGCTTCGCTCCGGTCAGCCGGATGCTGCCGCCAATGCTTATGAGCAGGGCATTCGCCAGTCCCCGGGGGATGCCGGGTTGAGAACTCGCCTGGTGGACGTGTTCCGACGCCAGGGACAGACAGACAAGGCTGTTTCACAAGCGAAAGAGGTGTTGAAGATCAATTCGAACAGCGTCGAGGCATACAACAACCTGGGGTTGGTATACATGGACGCGGGGGAGAATGAATTGGCCCGGTTTGTGTTCGTCAAGGCTCTCAACTCCCTGCCCGAGGCCCAGACGACCGCTGCCATCCACGCCAATCTCGGACTGGTGCATTTCCGGTTGGGCAACTCTTTTGCTGCGGAGACATCTCTTGCCGAAGCATTGAAACTGGACCCCAATCTGGTGGGGGCACTGGTCAGCATGAGCTACATCCGCCTGCGGAATCTGGATCACGCCGGGGCTCGTGAACTTCTAGAGAGGGCCGTCTCCAAGGAGCCAGAATCCGTGGAGGTCCATCTCAACCTGGGGGTCGCCAAGAGGGGCATGGGGGATTACCCGGGAGCCAAGGCCGAGTACGAAAGGGTGTTGGCCCTGTCTCCTGGTAATGCCGCCGCGCGCTTTGATCTGGCCGTCCTGTATGGAGATTTTCTCAAGGAGTACGATCAGGCCATCGCTGCGTACAAGGAGTACTTGAAGGCTCCCAATCTTTCTGCGGCAACGGAAAAGCAGGTTCGCAAGTACATTGATGACATGGAGAAGACCAAAGTGAGGGAGGAACGCCGCAAAGAGCGTGAGAGACGTCGTAAGGAACAAGATTCTGCCACGCCGGATCCTGCCCCGGAGGCTGGGACTGGCACGGGAGGCAGTCCATGACTTCCAATGGTCAGTTCCGGGTCAGCTCAGAAATTCGGCGGGTCCGGCGCCCAGGTGGGAGGGGCGTGGCCTTCGGAGTGCTGCTGCTCCTCTTGATTGGGGCTGGTCAGGCTCAGACTGCTGAAGACCCTCCCCCCGCCACTGCTCCCGGAGGGACAGCGGCCAACGGGGGGGCCACCGTCAGAAGTGGGAAGAAGCCGGGAACCCAGAGCATCACCTTTCAAGAGCAGGTGGTCCGGGGGGATGTGCAAAAGCCTGAGGTGAGCTACATCATCACCCAGAAGGAGTTCACGGACGATGGTCTGGTCAGTGCCGAGACCTCCTTCATCCCCGATATCCTGAAGTCAGTAGAAGCAGAGCCTTTCTAGGGCCATCCCGTGCCCTTCCCCTTGATCCCCCCGGGTTTACGGGGGGAGGTAAGGACAGGGTTCCCTGGGCTCTGTGCTGAGTGTGTTCATGAGCGTGCTTGTCCCATCGCCGAAGGAGTACCACCATGGCCGGCGCTTGGCTGTTTTCGTGGGCCCAATGGGGAGTGGACGGTGGGATGTTGGCGATGGGGTTGGGGCTGATCCTTCTTTCTTGGGAGCGATGGAGGGAGGATCGGCGCTTGTCCAGGCTCCCGGTGGCGCCGTTTCTGAAAGAGCTGAGTCGATTGATGGAGGAGGGGAAATCAGAAAAAGCGTTGAGGGTGTGTCAGGTAGCCCTCCCTGCTGCTGCAGCCCAGGTGGCCGCGCTGGCATGGGGGCCTTCCCAAGGGGGGCAATTTCCGTCGGAGCGGGCGTCGAGATTGCGGGTACAGTGGACGGGATCTTGCCGTCGGCATGGGGGAGTGTTGGGATCCATGGCCTTCGCTTCACTCCTGCTTGGAGTGCTTGGGGGGCTCCTCTCCTTCGCCGACGGGCTACGGTGGGTAGGATCACTGGGGAACGCGGCCCCTTTTGGCGCTCTCCTCCAGGTGGGAGCAGTGGCTCTGGACCGGGTCGCTCTGGGGATGCTTCTGTCTGTCCTGGCGGTATTGCTTCAAGGGCTGGCCGCTTTTCGAGCCGATGCCTTGGAGGCTGGGCTTCTTCTTGCTCAGGAGTGGGCGTGCGAGGCAGCCGAAAGAATCTCCGCCCAACCTCCCGGCGAGGCCGTGGGTGGGTGGGCTCCGCGAGGTCCGTCCTTCTCTCCTCCAAGGGGCCCGGCATCGTGATCTGGCCCCCAGGGAATGCTCCTCCGAATATCCGGTATGCAGGGGATCGGCGAGGGTCAGAAATGCCCGTAGATCTTGTGGAACCTATGCAGGGGAACCCCTCGCAAGACCGGAGCGGCGTGGAGAGACATGTAACGATGTGTTACCCCGGGGCTGACGGGCTGACCGAATGTGCGGTATCCCCACCCCGGGCTGGGGGTATCCTATAATGGGGGACATAATGCTGGGAACACTGATGTCGGGGACGATGTTTTTCCCATCCTCCTGGCGCTTCTCCTCGACGAAGGAAGAGCCGGGTAACAGGTGTCGGATGGCCGTATGCGGCGATATGCCGCCACAGGGACGCTAGATGGCCGCTCAAGACAAAGAGCAGCAGCACAAGATCCTCAGGATCGGCATCATCCGCGGCGGCAAGATCGCTGAGGAGCGCTTGATCAAGGTGGGGGAGACGGTGACGGTCGGAGAGGGTGACAAGAACACCTTTGAGCTTCCTCCCTCTTCCCTCCCCAAGCGCTTCCCCATGTTCCAGCCCAAAGGGCCTCAGTATCAGCTTGCCTTCCTGGATGGGATGGACGGCAAGATCTCCATGGGAAGCCAGGTGGTCTCCCTGGAGTCCCTTATCAGGGAGGGAAAGGCTCAGAAGAAGGGGGAGCAATATCTCTTCCCTCTGGCGGAGGGCAATCGGGGCAAAGTCCAGATTGGGGATGCCACGATTCTGTTTCAGTTCGTGCCGGCGCCGCCCGAGCCGGCCAAGGCAGCGATTGAGTCCCTGGGGCGTTTCACAATTGATCGCGAAGAGATGCCCTTCTATGGGATTCTCCTCATTTCCTGCCTTCTGCACCTTGCCGCCCTCATCTGGATCAGCAATCAGCCCCCTTCGGAGAAAGTCAGCCTGGAGGATCTGGACACCAGGGTGCTGCGTCTGGTCATTCCTCCTCGCATTCCTATTCCCGAACTGCCCAGCGACGAAGTCCTGGATGATGGCTCGGGCAAGAAGGAAGAGGAGAAGGATCCCGGGGTCAAGGCAGAAAAAGCCAAAGATGAGAGTGCTGATCCCGCCCCCCCCGCTCCTGAAGAACCCACCGAGGAGCAGTTGCGGGATAAGGTCGCAGCTCAGGGTCTGGCAGCGGTGTTGGGCACACGGGGAGCGTCCAGTCAGAACTCTGCTGTGGCGGATCTGCTGTCCGACTCCGGAGCCCTTTCCAGCGATCTCGATTCTGCCTTGTCCAGGGTAGGGGTGATCAAGTCGGCCACGCGGGGTTCTGACACCGGTGGCGATGCCCTTCGCGGTTCCAAGGGAGGGGTGTACGGCGGATCGGGAGTGGGCAGTGGGCTTTCTGGAGGAGGGACCGGTGGTGTTGCCAAGGCTCAGACCGAGGTGAAGCCCCGCCTTCAAGTGGGGAAGGAGGATATTGCCGGGGGCACGGCGGACGCCTCCCACATTCGAGCCGTGGTCAACAAGAAGCTTCCCAGCATTCAAGCTTGTTACGAAGAGCAGCTTCGCGGCAATCCGGAGTTGAAGGGGAAGGTCAACGTGCTGTGGACCATCAAGGGAGATGGCAAGGTAGGAGAGATCAAGATCCAGGAGAACAGCACCGGCAATCAGGACATGGAGGAATGCATCCGCCGTCGCATTCGCCGGTGGGAGTTCAATCCCACCCAGGATGGTGCAGAAGTGGAAGTCAGCTACCCCTTCATCTTTGTCCTCGGTTCATGAGGAAAGATGAGCGGTGTCTGAGAAAGTTTTTCCTTCGGGCCTGTTGGCGGGTTTCCATGGATGTTCGTCGGCCAGATGTCGGGTTTGTTTGACAGTGGGCGACTTCAACGCTACTTTCCGCCGCCGGGTCGGGTGCCCTTCAGGGGCTGAAGAGGAGATATCATGAACGTGCCGGGCATTCGCATCTCGCTGATGGTGACATCCCTGGCGATCTCCCTGTGGGCCATGGGGGGGGAGACCATCGGAGCATCGGGGGCTTCCGCCGGGTCTGTGCCCCGCGCTGCCGGGCTGCGGGCGGTGGATGTCACCCTGGCCAATCCCCTCAAAGCGGAATTTGTGGAAGCAGCTCTGGTGGAGATGGCTTCCGAACTCAAGCAGATCCTCAAGATGGTGGAAGACGCTCGACGGGAGAGAGATATCATCCGGTTGAATTGCCTCAACGATAAGGTCGTCGTCTATCGGAGCCTTCTCAAGGTGGCTCAAGAAGCGAAGGATGGACTCAAGTTGGGGATGGATGCTGAAAACGCAGATCTGGTCATTCAAGAGTTTCGCCGTGCGGCGGTGTCTCGCGAGCAGGGCGTGCATGTGCGGGCCGAGGCGGATGCCTGTTTGGGGGACGTGGGCTCATCTACCGAGGGAAGTGGGAGGGACTGGAGTCTCCAGTCTCACGATGAAGATGGGGAGGTCAGTGAAGATTACGGGGCCGATCCTTCCGGGTACACCCGCCCTCCCGAGGCAACACCCTTCAACTGATGACGCCCTTCTCAGGCTCGGGAATCGCTGCGCCGTGGATGGCGGGGCGGTGGAGGGGCCGATGGATGCGGACAGCGTGGACGTTTGATTCTGTTGCAACGAAATCCGTGGGAAACAGCGCTGGAGTCGGGGGGGAGACCTCGTTTCCTCTTGCCGGTGCTTGATCTGCTGATGTGGAAATTGGGAAACATGCGGCCGTTGGTAGGGATGGCTCTCGTCGCCCTCGTTTTCGGGGGAGTTGGTGGATGGGGGCCCCGTCGCGCCCAGGCCCAAGAGGGCGGAAGCGCTGAAGATGGGATCCGCATCGGCAATACCCTCCTGGCCCCGGGCATTGGGGTCACCACGGCCTTTGACTCCAACGTGTATCGGTCTGAAGCAGATGCCCAGTTGGACATGGTCGAGGTCATCAACCCTCGCCTCCGATGGACCCTGGACAATCCGGACACCTTCTTTTTGTTAGGCGGGGATTATCAGCTTCGCAAGTACTGGGGACTGGACACCAGTGATGACAACGGACACCGCGACCTGGATGTCTATGACACGTTCGGTTTTGACTTCCGGCTGAATCTCAATCAGCAAGGGAAGGTTGCTCCCCAGATCGGCAACCAGGCGGATCACTCCTCCCAGATCCTGGACGCGGCCGACCTGGCTGGTCTTCCCGACTCCCACATGGAGCACTTTTCCAACAACCTCTCCTTGGGGGTGGCCGTCAAGCCACGTACGGCCTTCAGGATCATTCCCCGCTTCACATATGACCTGGACGATTATCGAACAGGACCCTTCGGAGAGAGGGAGAGGTGGGCAACCGGTCATGATCTGGCCGGCCGTGTTGAGGTGGAGTGGCGCTTTCTTCCCAAGACGTTTCTCCTTTTCAGCGCTGACTTCGGGGGTTTGTTGTGGAGTTTTCGACCCGAAGACAATCCCACCGTCCAAGAGCAGATCAACAACTCCCTGCAAGGTAGCGGGGATCAGAATGAGGCTCTCGCCTCTCTCCAGGGGGTAGAGCTCTACGATTCCCAGCACTGGCGCTTCTGGGTTGGGGTGCAGGGCAAGATCAGCCAACGAATCTCGGTGCAAGCTCTGTTTGGCTACGCCAACGTCTATTTCCCCGATGATCCATCCTCAGGAGATGCAGATGCCCGCTCCGAGTTGCGAGGCGGAGATGGCGTTCTGGGCAGACTGCAACTGCATTACCGCCCCAACGACAAGCATCTCATTACCGTCGGGTTTGTCAGGGACTACGCCTATACATACTTCTCCAACTACTTTGTGGGCACCTCCCCTTACGTGCGCTATGCGGGAGTCATTGCCAATCGGGTGGATGTGAAGGCCGATTTTGCCTACAACTATCGGCAGATCTTTGGAGACGTGGATCGCTCTGATCATCAAGTCAATGCCTCGTTGGGGGTGGGTTTCAGGGTTCGGCGGTGGTTTGAGCCTTGGATTGAGTATTCCTTCCTGGCCATTCCCAAATCCACCGACCCAGATGTCGAGTTTTCGGCGCATACCGTTCAACTCCGTCTGGAATTGGGGTTCTAGGAATCCGATGGGGAGAATGACTTCTCCTCCTGGGGGGAAAGTGTGGAGGCAGGGGCTTGGGCGCAAGGCGATGATGGTGGCCCCGTTGAGCTTCTACCTCGCGATTCTTGAAAGATTTCAAAGTGTTGCTGGCGGTTCTGGTGCATTCACTCGGCCACTGGGGTCGCTGGAGATCGGCCGGGTGTGAGTTGGGCCGACGTACCGGTGCTGATCACCGGGGGGGCGGGGTTCATCGGTAGCCACTTGACCCGAGCCCTCCTGGAGCAGGGAGCTCGGGTCACCGTTCTGGACGACTTGAGCACAGGCCGGCTGGGGAATCTTCCCGAATCTTCTCTGTTGCGATGGGTCCATGGCTCCATTACCGACCGCGTTTGTCTGAGGGATTCTCTGGAGGGGGTTCGATTTGTCTTTCACCTGGCCGCCATCGCTTCGGTCCCCGTCAGCTTGAGGGAGCCTCAACGGGTCCATGAGGTCAATGGTTCCGGTACTCTGGCTCTTCTTTTGGAGGCGGCAGCGAGAGGCGTGGAGAGGGTGGTGTACTCCTCCTCTTCGGCGGTATACGGACCACACGTTTCCCTGCCCGCTCGGGAATCCAGCCTCCCCGATCCGGTGTCTCCCTATGCGGCCACCAAAGCGCTGGGCGAGTGGTATGCCCGCACCGTGGCCGATACTCGGGGCCTCTCTACCGTGGCGCTCCGGTACTTCAATGTTCACGGACCCCGCCAGGACCCTCTCTCCCCGTATGCGGCAGCCATCCCTCTGTTCATGGATTCCCTGCTGAAGGGGAATCCAGTGAAGGTGTTTGGAGACGGACTGCAGACCCGGGATTTCATTGCCGTGGAAGACGTGGTGCGAGCCAATCTCGTAGCGGCATGGGCGCCTTTGCCTCCATTCACTCGCTTCAACATCGGTACCGGGCGGAAAATGACGGTGCTGGAGTTGATTCACCTGTTGGGAAGGCTGATGGGAAAAGAGCCCGAGATCCACCACCTTTCGCCCCGATTGGGGGACGTGCGTCACTCGGTGGCGGACGTGGGGGCCGCCTGGGAGGCCATGGCTTACCGCGCCGAGATCCCCACGTCAGAGGCGTTGGGCCAGACGGTACGATGGTTCATGGAGCAAGGGAGATGAACAAAGGAATCGATGAATCGGCGAGGATTCATTCCTCGGCCTGTGTGGACGAGGGAGCGGAGGTGGGAGCAGAAACCCGCATCTGGCATTTTTGTCACATCCAGCCAGGGGCTCGGATCGGCGCCCGGTGCGTTCTGGGGCAGAACGTCAACATCGACTCGGGAGTCAGTCTGGGGGATGGGGTCAAGGTCCAGAACAACGTGTCGGTCTATCGGGGGGTCATGGTGGAGAGGGACGTGTTTTTAGGGCCCTCCATGGTCTTCACCAATGTTCTCAATCCTCGGGCCCATGTGGAAAGGAAATCTGAGTTCCGCACCACCTGGGTGAGGCGAGGGGCCACCATCGGCGCCAACGCCACGGTGGTGTGCGGTGGGGAGATCGGAGCTTACGCCATGGTGGGAGCCGGAGCGGTGGTGCGGGGAAACGTGCCGGCCCACGCGCTGGTAGTAGGAGTTCCGGCAAGAAGGATCGGGTGGGTGTGTCGCTGCGGGGAAAGACTCCACTTCTCTGCGGAGCGGGCCCTCTGTGATCGTTGCGGCGACCAGTACTTGAGGGAGGAGGGGGGGGAGGAAATCCATCGAGTGAAGAGTGAAGGAGAGGAAGAGCCATGATCCAGGTTGCTGTAGTTGGAGCGGGGTATTGGGGTAGGAACCTGGTGAGGACCTTCGGGGGTCTCCCCGGCGCCCACCTTGCGTGGGTTTGCGATGCTGATGTCGATGCGTTGGATCGAACCAAATCGGCCCACCCCACGGCCCACATCACCACTCGGTACGACAAACTTCTTGAGCAGGCCTCGGTACAGGCGGTGGTTCTGGCTACCCCCGCACCCAGCCACTTTGCCTTGGCTCGACAGGCCCTTCTCGCCGATAAAGATGTCTTTGTGGAGAAACCTCTCAGCCTCTCGGTACCCGAGGCCCAGGAGCTGGTTGCCCTGGCTGGGGAGCGTTCCCGAATCCTCATGGTTGGCCATCTGATGATTCACCATCCGGCCCTGCGGTGGATTGAACAGAGGTTGAAGACGGGGGAGTTCGGAGATGCTTACTACCTCTACTTTCAAAGGTTGAATCTGGGAATTGTGCGCCAGGATGAGAACGCCTGGTGGAGCCTGGCTCCTCACGACGTGTCCATGGCCCTCCATCTCTTGGGAACCCCTCCTGTTTCGGTTTCCGCGCGGGGGGCCTGCTATCTTCGGCCTGGGGTCGAAGATGTGGTGTTCGCCAACCTCGCCTTCCCAGGGGGAAGAATGGCCCAGATTCACGTCTCCTGGCTCGATCCCCACAAGACCCGCAGTCTGACTGTGGTGGGCAGCCGAAAAATGGTGACCTTCGATGACATGGAGGCCTCGGAGAAGATCAAGGTCTTTGATCGGGGGGCTGATCGCAACCTTGCCTATGAGACCTATGGTGACGCCATCACCCTGCGCCAAGGGGACATCTGGATGCCTCGGGTGCCCATGACCGAACCCCTCAGGGCCGAATGTCTGCATTTTGTAGAGTGCGTCAGAGACAGGACAACTCCCCACACTGGGGGGGACGCAGGCCTCCAGGTGGTACGGGTTCTGGAAGCAGGCCAACGTTCCCTTCAGCAGGAAGGTGAGCCCATGGAACTCGCCCCCCTCTGATGCGTCGATGTGTCCCCTTCCCCCATCCGCAGTGCATGGTAGAACGCGATCAGGTTTGACATCCCCTCCTGGCCGACGCTAGGATCGCCAATCTTTTCGAGGGCGTTTCCGCCCCTCGGGGTGGGCAAGGGGAGCATGGCCAGCAAGGCAGCCACTGGGGCAGCGAAGACCAGAAAACCCGCCTCCAAGGCGCGTAAATCAGGAGGGGGGGCTCCTTGGCTAGGACACCTGCAGGAGATCGTGGCCCTGGCCCTGGTGGCGATGGCGATCCTGGTCCTCCTTGCCCTCCTGAGCTACAGCTCACTGGATTCCCCGGCATCTTTCTCTGGGGCAGCCTCGCCCACCACCCATAACCTGGTCGGCCCCTTTGGCGCAGTGCTTGCGGATGCGTTGATTCGAGGGCTGGGGGTGGGAGCCTATGGGGCGGTGGCCCTGGCGGGGCTTTTGGCTTTCCGCCTGGTGTTTCGGCGACCGGAGGGGGTGCGTCTGGCTGAATTGTTGAGTTGGGCTCTCATTGGCCTGTCCTTCCTGACCCTGCTCCCTCTCCTGGTGCCCGATGTGCTCCTTGGGGGCACCTTCACTTCCACGGGAGGCATTCTGGGAATCGTTCTTTCGACGGTCCTGCAAAGCCGTCTGGGGACTGCGGGAGCGGTGGTGGTGGCCCTCCTTCTCTTCCTGGTCACCTTGAAGATAGGGCTGGATCTTTCCTACGCGCCGGCGGGGGCCTGGTTGGGAAAGGCATGGGGGAGGGTCGCTGATGAGGGGATCTCCCTCCTGGCTCGCTCCGGGCGTCTGGGAGGCGACATGGTGGCGAGAGGACTTTCGGGCATGGGGAGACTGGCGGGAGCGGCCAGCCGGGATGCCCAGGAGTGGTGGATGGAAAGAGCCCGGGTCGCCGCCTTGCGAGCCGCAGAAAGGGAATCTGCTCGTTTGCGAGAGATGGCCGCGCGCCAGAAGGAAGGGCGCCTGGATTCTTCCCAGGGCGAAGAACGATCCGCACCGGCATTGGCTGTCCATCCTCCCTCCAAGATTGTGCCCACTTCGGATCTTTTCCCGCCCCCTTCTCCCTCAGAAAGAGAGATGGCTTCATCACCCCCTCCACCGAATCCCCCGCGAGACCAGCCTGGAAAGGTGGCCTCGCCGGGGAGCGAGGGAGGAGCTCCCATGAACCCCTTGGTGAAGATGGACGATTCTTCTTCGACTGAGGATGTGCAGGTGGACGAGGGCCTTTTTCCCATTGGCCAGGAGGTTCCCACCGGAAAAGCTAGAATCGTCTTGTCTCGGCACATGGAGGACCCCGTTCCCATGGATGCCGAACAACTCCGCCTGCCATTGACTCGCCACGGTCAGGCCTTTGAACTGCCCGGACTGGGGCTTCTGGACACCCCCCAGCGCAGTCGCACCGCCCTGGATGAGACACAACTCCAGATTCAGGCGGTTCTTCTGGAGCAGAAGCTTCTGGACTATGGAGTGGAGGGGAAGGTGGTGGAGATCCATCCCGGGCCGGTGGTCACCATGTTCGAGTTCGAGCCAGCCCCGGGGATTCGGGTCTCCAAGATCGCCAATCTCTCCGATGATCTCTCCATGGCCCTGAAAGCGACCCGGGTCCGTATCGTCGCTCCCCTGCCTGGCAAGGGGGTGGTGGGTATCGAGGTGCCCAACGATCATCGTGAAACCGTGTATCTGCGCGAGATCCTGGCCCACGAAGAGTTCCTCTCTCGGGGCTACCAACTCCCCATTGCCCTAGGAAAGGACATTGTCGGCAAGCCCACCGCCGCCGATTGGACCAAGATGCCTCACCTGCTCATCGCCGGGACCACCGGGTCGGGCAAGTCGGTGTCGGTCAACTCCATCATCCTGTCCATCTTGATGTCCCGCACCCCCGATGAGGTGAGGATGATCCTGGTGGACCCCAAGATGCTGGAGTTTTCCCTTTATGACGGCATCCCCCACCTGCTTCTCCCGGTGGTGACCTCCCCCAAGAAGGCGGCCACCGCTCTCAAGTGGGGAGTGGAGGAGATGGCCCGACGTTATCGTCTCCTCGCCCAGTTGGAGACCCGAAACATCATCGGATACAACCAGCGCGTCGATCAGATTGACAAGGATGTTGAGGAAAGAGGGGAGATGGAGGCGTTGCGGGGGTTGGCGGTAGAGGAGAGGCCCCACAAACTTCCCTACATCGTGATCGTCATCGACGAACTGGCGGACCTCATGATGGTGGCAGCCAAGGACGTTCAGGACAGCATCGTTCGTCTGGCCCAGATGGCCCGAGCGGCTGGAATCCATCTTCTCCTGGCCACTCAGCGTCCCTCGGTGGACGTCATCACCGGTCTCATCAAGGCCAACTTCCCCGCCCGCGTCTCGTTTCGAGTCAGCTCCAAGATCGACAGTCGCACCATCCTGGACAGCAATGGGGCTGAGGATCTCCTCGGACAGGGCGACATGCTCTTTCTCCTCCCCGGCAAGGGGGAATTGAAGAGGATTCATGGCGCATTCGTCTCCGATGACGAGGTCAAGAGGGTCATCACCCATTTGAAATCCCAGGCAGAGCCCCAGTACCTGGAGTCCATCCTGGAGGCCCGGGACCTGGAAGACGAGGAGAGCGGAGATGGGAACGAGCAGGACGAATGTTACGATCAGGCGGTGGCCATCGTTGCTGAGACCCGGGCGGCCTCCACATCCATGCTTCAGCGCCGTCTCAAGATCGGATACAACCGCGCCGCTCGAATCATCGAGCGTATGGAAAAAGAGGGGGTGGTGGGGCCTGCCGATGGAGCCAAACCCCGGGAGGTTTACGCTCAGCCCTTTGACTTCGGTTGAGCCTCTTCCCCGTCGCGGCGATTCGTTCAAGGTGAGACAGATTCTTCAAAGATTCTGGGCGCATATTCTGGCTCTTCTGCTGGTGTTGACCGGTGGAATTCTTCCCTTGCCTGCGGCGGAGGCGGCGGGGGTGGATGAAGTGCTGGCCCTCATCCAGGCTCGTTATGGCAAGGCTGGCACTCTTATCGCCCGCTTTGAGCAGGTGGATTCTTCTGGAATGACAGAGGGTTACATCCAGAAAGGGGAGGTCAGCCTCAAGGAACCGGGGAAGATGCGATGGGACTACCGTGAGCCTCAGGAGAGGATGTTTCTCTCTGACGGGAAGGTGCTGTGGATGTGGACTCCCGCCCTGAAACAGGTGATCCGACACGGCTCCCTGGACCCGAAGGCGGCCGCCCGCATCTTTGACTTCCTCCACGGACTCTCCAACGTGAAGGAGGACTACCGGGTCTCTCTGGAGGCTGGCAGCAAGGAAAGCCATGTCCTGGTACTCCAGCCCATCACCCCTGAGGTCCCCTTTGCCCGGGTCACCTTGAGCTTTCACCGCACCACCTTGGACATCCAGAAGGCGGTCATGGTGGACGCTCTTGGAAACATTTCTACAACGACTTTTTCTGACGTGAAGTTGGGAGTCCCCTTGGACGACTCCCGCTTTCGATTTGTGCCTCCCCCTGGAGTGGAGGTCATCGACGCCGGCTAGGGTTGGGGGGGTGACCGTCGGCCTGTTCCACACCGTCGATATGGCTTGACTTGAGGGGCAGGGGTGGGCATACCACCGCCCATGAGTGAAGGCGCCGGTCAGAAAGTTCATTTCGTTTCCCTGGGGTGCCCCAAGAATCGTGTGGATTCCGAGGTGATGCTGGGTCATCTCCAAGAGGGGGGCTATGGCTTCACCGATGTCCCCGAAGACGCCGACGTCATCGTGGTGAACACCTGCACCTTCATTGAGGCGGCCACCGAGGAGTCGGTGGATGCGGTGCTGGAAGCGGCCCGAATGAAGGTGGACGGGAAGGCTCGCAAGGTGGTGGTGACCGGCTGCATGGCCCAGCGCCATCACCAGGAACTGGGCAAGGAGATCCGGGAAGTGGACGCCTTTGTAGGCACCGGGGAATATCACCGGATCCGGGAGGTGCTCGGTGGGAGGATGGGGGACAGGCCCCTGGTGGGATTGCCCCTCTATGTGCAGCAGGAGGAGGATCCCCGCATCAACACCCTGGCCAGCCATTCCGCCTACGTGAAGATCCTGGAGGGATGCCCCCAATCCTGCACATTCTGCATCATTCCCACCTTGAGAGGAGGGCTCAGAAGCCGCACGCCGGAAGCCATCCTCCGGGAGGTCCGGATGCTGGCGGCGGCGGGAGTCAAGGAAATCATCCTGGTGGGACAGGACAACACGTCCTACGGATACGACCTGGGTCCGGACATTCGCCTTGCCACTCTACTGCGCCAACTCGGAGAGGTGCGGGGAGTGGAGTGGATCCGGATCATGTACGTCTTCCCCGCCCGGTTTTCTCAAGCCCTTCTCGATGCCATCGCCGAAATCCCCCAGGTGGTGCCCTATGTGGACATGCCCATTCAGCACATCCATGACGACATTCTGAGGCGAATGAGGCGGGGGATGGATGGGGACAAAACTCGGCGCCTCCTGGATCGGATCAGGCAGCGCATCCCCCATGTGGCTCTCCGCACCGGTTTCATCGTCGGATTCCCTGGGGAAACGGACGCCGCGTTCCAGGAACTTCATGACTTTGTGGCCGAGACCCGGTTTGACCGGATGGGGGTGTTCACCTACTCCCCGGAGGAGGGGACTCCGGCCGCCACCATGGAGGATCAGGTGCCGGAACGGATCAAGAAGCAGCGCCGAGACATCCTGATGAAGCTCCAAAAGAAGATCCATCGGGAGAAGAACAAGGCCCTGGTGGGGACCGTTCAGGACGTGCTGGTGGAAGGGTATTCCGAGGAGAGCGACCTGGTGGTGAAGGGCCGCACCCGCACCCAGGCTCCCGAGATTGACGGGCAGGTGTACATCACCGACGGGCAGGTGGATGTGGGGGGGATCTACTCGGTTCGTATCACCAGGGCGGTGGAGTACGACCTGGTGGGAAGGGTGATTTCGGCTTCGCCCTAGGGGCGGAAGGGGTGGGGGGTCCTGTTTCGGCCTCGCCCATTAGAGATAGGCGATGGTGCCCACCATCTTGGCGATGATGTCCCGAGATTCCTCAGACAGGTTCTTGAACTGAATCCCCATGCCAGGATGGGAAGAAGCATCGTCCTGGCGAATGGGGTTGACCCAGGTCACCCTTCCCTCCACGTACAGCTCGCCCTCGGTCCCATCCGGAGTGAACCGCATCACCACATTGGTTCCCACCGGAAGGGGGTCCCGCGTCTCGATGAAGATGCCACCCCGGCTGATGTTGTGGGTGTACTCAAACAGGAAGTCGCTTCCCCGCTCCACTTTGTAATCCAGCCGCATCCGCAGGGGACGCCGGGGATTCTTGCGCTTGTCCTCGCTCATGATCCTCTCCTTCTGGGAGGCTCCCCCGGAGCCGGAATGAGGCGCCATCATTGCCCGAGTCCATGGGACCGTCAAGGAGCCCCTATAGAGAGCCGCAACGGCATGGTATCCTGGGGCCGGCAGAGTGCCGGGGGAGCTCTGGCTCAGGGAGTGACGAATGAGTTTGGTGAAGATGCGAGAGCGACGCCCCCTGGGGCTGGTGCTGGCGAGCCTGGCCTTCGGTGCCGCCTGCGGCAATACCACGGTGGGCACCAACAACGGTGGCGGGGATGACGATGCAGGGGATCAGAGTCCGCCCACCATCGCGGTGACCCAGGTGGAAGACGGACAGCCCAGCTACGTAGATGTGGTGGTCATGGCGACCGTTGCCGACGAAGGGGAGATCACCGAGGCGACCCTCTTCTATCACAACCTTACCGCCGACCATGACAGCTTCCAGGCTGTCGCGATGGAGGGCGGGGGAGAGGGGAGCTATACCGCCACCATCCCCGGAGACGACGTGACCTCCTCTCGGGTCTATTACTACGTTCAGGCTTGTGACGATGGAGAGCCCTCCAACTGCGCCTCGGCCCCCGAAGATGCCCGCCAGTCCGACGATTACTTCGCCTTCAACGTCGAATAACGCTTCGCCACGGGTTCGTTCCACCTCATGGCCCTTGTCCTACGCCTCCGTCTGGCGGCGTCCTTCCTCACCATCCTCCCCGTTTTCCCACTCGGTGTCGCTACCTCCCGGGATCTGGCCGCTTCCATGGGGTGGTATCCAGTGGTGGGACTGGGAGTGGGTGGCCTTCTTGCCGTGGCGTGGGTTGGAGGGCAGGGGTGGCTACCCCCGGGGCCTCTGCTGATCCTGTTGCTGGGGTTGGAACTCGTCCTTACTGGGGGCCTTCATGCCGATGGCCTGGCGGATGCGGCGGATGGTTTGGGAGCTTCGGGGAGAACTCCTGAGGAGAGGCTCCATATCATGCGGGATCCCAGGGTGGGGCCCATGGGGGTGGCGGCGGTGTGGTTGTGGCTGACCTTTCGGTTCACTGCCTTGCTTTTGCTGTTGCCCCACTTTGGCCCCCCCCTTTGGGGAGCATTCGCCGTGGTGCCGAGAGTGGCGTTTCCAATCGTGGCAAAGATTTTCCCCTACGCCCGTGGGGATGGAAAGGGGAGCTTTGTTCAGGCTCTGACCGTTCCCGATGTGCTTCTGGCGGCAGCATTGGGGATAGGAGCCATGGCTGTGTTGATGGGGACGCTGGGGCTGTGGGCCTTGGGGGGAGGGATCTTGGGCTCCCTCCTGGTGGGGGTTCTGGCCCACCGGGCGATTGGGGGCATTACGGGAGACGTTCTGGGGGCCGCAGGATGCGCGGCGGAGGTGGGGTATCTGACTCTTCTGTTGGGCCTGTCGGCGGGGGCCGGAGCATGACCGGAAAGGTGGTGCTGGTGACCGGGGGAGTGAAGAGCGGAAAGAGCTCCCGGGCCTTGGAATGGGGGGATGGTTCGGCAGGACCGAGGGCGTTTATCGCTACAGCGGAAGCCTTGGATGGGGAGATGGCCGCCAAAATCGCCCGGCACCAGGAGGAGCGGGGAGGGCGGTATCTGACCTGTGACGAGCCAGTTCGAGTGGGGGAGGCATTGCGGGAGATGAGAGCCCGGGGAGCGGCAACCCTGCTCCTGGATTGCCTCACCCTATGGGCCAGCAACCTGCTCCATCACTTGGAGGAGGAGGGGGAAAGGGAGGCGCAGATCGCAGACCTCCTGGCCGCCCTGGAGGAGATGAGAAGGGAGGGGAAGACGGTGATCGTGGTCACCAACGAGGTCGGACTGGGGGTGATTGGCCTCGACCCACTGACGCGTAGATACGTCAACCTTTTGGGGGTCCTCAACCGCAGGGTGGCTGAAGTGTGTGACCAGGTGGAGATGGTGGTGTCGGGGATTCCGGTGGTGATCAAGGGGTGAGGTGGGTTACTGGCAGTTCTCGTCGGCGGCCACGTCCTCATCGGTGACTTCGATCAGGGAAACCCCCGGAACCGACGCGGCGGTGATCTGCTCCGCCCTCACCGACAGGCAATACAATTCGCCGTCAGAGGGGCAGGCCTCACAGGCGATCCCGAGAGTGGTCAGAAGCTCACAGATGGCGTCTATATCGTCACCGAGGAGGCCCGCAAAGTTGCGGGAATCCAGTTGCCCGGCAAAGACAGCTTCCTCGACAGCGCTGCCATCGGAGGTGAAATCTCCGCCGATGAGCAGGTCATCAATGATGATGTTGATGCCTTGGATCTCGCTCTCGAACAGGGCGGGGCCCACCTGGAAGTAGGGGTTGGCAAACTCTCCAGGTACCGCCTCGGTCAAGGGTAGGGAAGGAGAGCACATGTCCTGCATCAGGGTTCCACTGCTGTCGTCCCCCAGGGCTCCCAGGACCTCAATGCTGCCTGCCCCCTCGTCCAGGGCGGTGGGAGAGAAGAGCACGATGACATCGGAAAGGTAGGGGGCAAGGACCTGGCCCACTCCGGGGGGCTCGGTGATCTCGGCGCTGGCCAGATCCAGGTTGTAGGTGACACCCACCACCGCAGGAGGATCGGAGACGGGAGTGCCCAGGTCGCTGGTGGTGAAGGACCAGTTCCCCGTGTTGCCGTCGAAGGTCACGGTGACCTCGTAGGGAGTGGAGGCGGAGAGGTGCTGGGTTTCATCCTCCCCATGGGGATTGAAGGTGATGCTGTATCCCGAATCGGAAAGAAGGGTCTCCCCCGGAACGTCATTGCCCCCTCCATCCACCACCGTCACCGTAGCGCTGGTCACTGGAGCGGAGAACTCCGCCGTCAGATCCTGTCGATACCAGGCGTCGGTGGCGTTGTTGGCGGGCTCGGTGGAGGTAATGGTCACCTCCCCAGAGGTGGAATCGTCATCTCCCTGGGGAGTGGTGTCGTCATCCCCGCCGTTGGAGGCGGAGTCATCGTCGTCGGCCACCTCCTCCGCGTCGCCGCTGCACCCGGAGATGACCCACCAGCAGGTAACGGAAAGAAAGCAGAGGCGCCCCAGAGAGGGGAGGAAGGTACGAGGGATCATGGGAATTCCTGGGGGATCTCCAGGCGGTGGGAGATCCAAAGGGGGAGGCCACTGGAAAAGAGGGCCCGTTCCTGATTGAGAACGGTATCAACGGCGCAGAGGTAATGTCAATCCGATTTCCTCAACATGCACAGGCATTTACTGACACTTGCATCCTTGTCGCGTCGGATCGGTGCCCTCTTCTGAGCCAGGGTCATCCCGTGGTACGGTGGGACGCCATGGAACTTCGTCCCCATCTTCGTGCATCAGGAAACCCCCTTCCCCTCCACATCTCCACCCTCTTTCCCCAGGAGGTGGTGGCTCATGCCTTCACCACCCGAGAAGGTGGAGTGAGTCCTCCCCCCTTCGAATCCCTCAACCTGGCCTTGGAACTGGGAGATGATCCCGGGGCGGTATTCCTCAATCGGGAGAGGGTGGCGGAGGTCCTGGGATTTTCTGGTTCGGCCCTGGCCACGGTGCGTCAGGTCCATGGAAACAGGGCGCTGCGGGTGGGGCGAGGAGGAATCTCCCCCCACGAGGCCAGCTCGGCCGAGGCCGATTCACTGTGGACCACAGAACCGGGGATTCTACTGGGAATTCGGGTGGCCGACTGTGTGCCGATCCTTCTGTGGGAAGGGGAGGCGGGGGCGGTGGCTGCCGTTCACGCCGGTTGGAGAGGAACGGTGGAGGGAGCGGTGACTGCCGCTTTGGACCTTCTGGTGAAGGAGGGGGGGGCTCGTCCTGAACGGATTCGAGCTGCCGTCGGTCCCGCCATCGGCGCCTGTTGCTACCTGGTCGGAAGAGAAGTGATCGCTGCACTTGACCGCAGCCAGCCTGAGGGCGCCTGGGAATGGAGGGCAGGAGGGGACCCCTCACGGGATGCCCCGATGAAGGTGGATCTGCGCGCCGCCAATGTCTCTCTCCTTCGGGAACGAGGAGTCCGGCGGGAATGGATCGATGTTTCCACCACCTGCACTCGCTGCGACCCTCGCTTGTTCTCCTACCGTCGAGATGGACAACGGAGCGGGAGGTCCATGGGGGTCATCGGGCTCAAAATGGCTCGGGAGGGGTCCCTCAAAAAGGAATAACGGTGCAGGGTTCGGGGGTGCCCAAGGTGCAGCCCGATCCGGCGTAGGTGTCGCCGGTGACGTTTCCTCCCATGGTATTGGAACATTGCTGGATGACCACTCCCGAGCCGGTGCAGTAGATCCCGCGAGCCCCATTGTCGTGGATGATGTTGCCGGTGATGTCCCCGGCGATGGTACCGCTCAGATAGATTCCATCCGAGGTGTTGGAGGCAACGGCGGGGCTGTCGAAGAACGTCAGGGTGTTGGTGGCCCCGTTCATGTACAGGCCCCGCCCAGCATTTCCGGTCAGGGTGACTCCTGAGGCGGAGAGGTGGGAGTAGCGGATGTCCATGCCGTCGCCGGTGTTGTCGATGAACTGATTATTGCCCTCCAGCACCACCGAGGTCTCACCAGCGTACCCGTACACATAAAGACCGTCGGAGATTTCCAGGATTCCCGAGCCCTCCACCACGTTGTCTCTCAGCGTCAAACTCAAGGCCCGGTTGGAGGCCACATCGATCCAGATCCCCTCTTCCCCCGTCCCGGAGATGTGGTTTCCCTCCAGGATCAATTCCCCCTGGAAGGAGTCCGCCTTGATCCCAGAAAGAGAGGCGGTGAGGGTGTTCCCGGAAAGGATCAGGGCTCCCGCCATGGCATCGGTGTCCGCAGCGGAAAGATCAATGGCGTGCTCCCCGGCGGCGAGGCGGTTGCCCTCCACCGTGCCCCAGAAATCGTTCAGGTCGAGACAGCGCCCCGAGCAGGTGAAGTCGTTGTCGACGATCTGAAACGTGGGGCCCCCGCCGCTGACCCGGGCGGCGTAGCTGACCGAGGCTCCGAAGGTGTTTCCCTCCAGCTTGCCGGGGCGGGGAGAGGTCTCCGGGGAATTGGCGTTGGAGATGTAGAGATTCTGGTAGCAGTTCTCCACCAGGGTGTTGGTGAGGGTGATGGCGGAGCTGTAGATGTACACTCCCCCTCCCTCGTATTTCTGGATTCCGATGTCACGAATGATCGCTCCATCGATCACCGCAGAGCCGGATGACGCGTAGATTCCGTAGGTCCCTCCGCCGGTGATGACCGTTCCCGGTCCCACCTGAAGATCGGTTTCCGAGGCGAAGATCGCCGCGTCTCCGTTGCCGGTGAAGAGGGTGTCTTCCACAAGGATATCCGCCAGGGACCCGTACAGAACGTACCCCTCCACATCGGTGAAGGTGGAGTGGAGGATGGACGCGGCGGCGTCCTTGACCCTCACCGCCTGACCCCCTGAAAGGGTGAACTCGGGATCGTCGGGGGGAAGTTCCCAGTCCTCGGGAGAGAGGGATTTGGCGATTCGAGCGAAGGTGCAGGTGTCGAAGACCACGCTGGAGGCATCGTCCACCCAGGCCCCGTAGTAGTCGCTGTCGGTCACCGACAACTCACGGAAGGTGCCGGTGGATCCGCCGACGAAGATGGCCATGCGGTGGGAGCGGGTGATGATGTCCCCCTCCGACGTGAACCCTGAACCCTCCACGGACAGGGCTCGCAGATCGGCGCCGTCCAGGACGTTGCCGGAGAGGTGGGCGTCGGCGACATCCTCGACCACCATGGCGTATCCGTCGTGATAGGAGCCATCGCTGCCGGCGGATCCGGTCCAATGAATGTCTTCCACCACGTTTCCGGTCATCTCCAGAACCGCCGATCCATGGGCCTGCAGACCCCGGTCAATGATGTTCCAGACTCGGTTGGAGGACACCAGGGCTTCTCCGCCGGAGGAGGAATATCCGTCGTTCCAGACATGCTGAACCGAAATTCCCAAGCCATTGCATGAAGATACGTCGTTGTCAGAGACTTCCAGGCTGCCGTCCTGGGAGGAAACGGCGATGCCCACCTGATTGTCCGGACCGGTGGTGCAGGAAAGCACATTGCCGGCAACCACGCTGTCCTGGGCCATCAGGTAGATCCCCTGATCCCGCACATCGGAAACCGCACAGTCGGTCACCTGGGAAGGACCCCCGAAGATGCCGTAAATGCCGGCGGAGCTGTCTTCCACCTGGGAGTCAACCACCGATACCGCCGCGTAGTACCACAGGATTCCCGCCTTCTCATTGCCTGAGGCGGTCACCCCCGAAAGGGAGGACGGAGACAGAAGGGAGTCCAGGTAGATCCCCGTTCCTCCCTCACCATTTTCTTCGTTCACCCGGGAATCGGTCACCACTACCGAGGCGGCGGTGAAATCCGATCCGCTGACCGTCACCCCGTTTCCGGTGTTGGCGGAGAAGGTACATTCGGACAGATCTACCCCGCTTTCTGAAGTGGCGATGAGCCCTCCCCCACCGGCGGAATCCACTGTGAGCCTCTGGGCAGTGAGAGAGGCCCCTTCTCCACGAATGCCCGCCCCTCCCACGTCATAAATTCCTACGTCGGCAAGGGTCACGCTGCTTCCGGTGACGGCGATGCCATCGTCCCAGCCGGTGACGCCGAATCCGGAGAGGGAAACGGTGACGTCTCCAGAAACGGTCAGGACGGTGCCGTGATCCTGCCAGGAGAGGAGGGCCTGTCCCACTCCTGGGCCCTGAATTTCAAGATCTTTTTCAATGACAACCGATTCCTGGAAGGTTCCCTCGCACAGCTCAATGATGGCCCCTGAGTCAGCCGCTTCTATGGCATCGGCCAGTTTTGCAAATCCCTGCTCGGCGCCGGAGACGGTGATGCATCCTTCCTGGTAGTTCGCTCCTGAGCCATTCCCACCGTTGTTTCCGGAGTTGTTGCCCGAGTTGTCACACCCCGGGACGGTGGTTGCTCCCACCATCCACAGGGCGAGGGTCAGGGGGGAGACGGGGAAGGATCGATTAGGGAAGGGGAACAGAGGGCCAATACGCATGATGGGGCAATGTGCCTCGCCGGGCCTCCCGGATCAAGGACGACTTGGCGAAGGAGGGCTTCTCGGTGTCTCTGAACGGCATCCCGTCGGTGGACTCCTTGCACCGGGGAGAGCCCGGCGCTACCGTGCGCCCGCTCGGTTGATCGGGAAGAGGTTCCCGCCGACGCGGAGGTCTCATGGTGGACATGGACGGCAAACTGGCCCTTCTTGCCGAGAAGCATCGACTGGCGGAGGCAGGAGGGGGTGAAGACAGGGTGGTCAAGCAGCACGAAGCAGGCAAGCTGACCGCGCGGGAGCGCATCGATCTCCTGCTGGACCCGGGTTCTTTTGTGGAGTTGGACAAGTTTGTGGTTCACGACTGTCAGGACTTCGGCATGGGTTCCAAGAAGGTGCTGGGGGATGGAGTGGTGACCGGGTTCGGGACCGTGGATGGCCGTCAGGTCTATCTCTTCGCCCAGGATTTTACGGTATGGGGAGGCTCCCTTTCGGGGGCATACGCCCGAAAGATCTGCAAGATCATGGATCTGGCGGTTCGGAATGGCTGCCCCATCCTGGGCCTCAACGACTCAGGGGGTGCTCGCATCCAAGAAGGGGTTCAGTCCTTGGGGGGCTATGCCGACATCTTCCTTCGCAACACCCTGGCCTCGGGAGTGGTTCCCCAGATCTCCGCCATCCTCGGCCCCTGCGCCGGCGGCGCGGTGTACTCGCCGGCCATCACCGACTTCATCTTCATGGTGAAGGACAGCTCCTACATGTTCGTCACCGGCCCCG
>CAYRTW010000018.1:38936-39111 GCA_964426935.1 uncultured Rickettsiales bacterium | reverse complement strand
CATCGCAATCGGTGGCGTCGGCGACATAGCCCGCCGGGGGGCCATCGCAGGTGGTCTGGACGTCATCGCCAGAAGCGTTTCCGAATCCGTCTCCGTCGGCATCGGGGACGTAATCGACGAACACCACCCCATCGTCAGCGACCCCGGTGCAGTCGTTGTCGAATCCATCGCAGAA
>CAYRTW010000018.1:33531-38836 GCA_964426935.1 uncultured Rickettsiales bacterium | reverse complement strand
TCGGGGGCCGAGGGGTAGACCGCGCCCTGCAGATCGTCGCAATCGGTTCCGTCCACGACGTATCCGACAGGGGCAAGGCCATCACAGGTGGTGGTGGTGTCGGAAGGATCCCCGAACCCGTCCCCGTCCCCATCCCGGTTCCAGGTGTCAAAGGCGATGCCGTTGTCGGCGACTCCATCACAGTCGTTGTCCAAGGCGTCGCACAGCTCGGGATTTCCCGGGAAGTTCCCCGGGTTGGCGTCATCGCAGTCCCCCGCGCAGGCCGTCGCCCCGTCGGCATCGACATCGGCTTCGTTGGTGTCGGGGGAGCCATCGCAGTTGTTGTCGGCAATCCCATCGCAGAGCTCCGGCGCCCCCGGCCAGGTGCTGGCTGAAGCGTCATCGCAATCGGTGGCGTCCAAGACGTATCCGGGAGGAGCCCCATCGCAGGTGCTCAGGGTGTCGGAGGCGTCCCCAAACCCGTCCCCGTCCCCGTCCAGGAAGTAGTCCAGGTACACCACCCCATCGTCAGCGACCCCGGTGCAGTCGTTGTCGAATCCATCGCAGAACTCCACGTTTCCCGGGAAGTTGATGGGGTCGGCGTCGTCGCAGTCCGAGCCGCACAGGGAAACCCCGTCCCCATCGGTGTCGGCCTCGTTGGAGTCGGCGGTCCCATCGCAGTTGTTGTCGGCGATCCCATCGCAGAGCTCGGGGGCCGAGGGGTAGACCGCGCCCTGCAGATCGTCGCAATCGGTTCCGTCCAAGACGTATCCAACCACCGCCGCAAGGCACGAGCTTTGGGTGTCGGTGGAAGTGCCGAATCCGTCCCCGTCTCCATCCAAATAGAAGGTCTGGAACGCCACCCCGTCGTCGGCAACGCCCGAACAGTCGTTGTCGGCTCCATCACAGGCCTCGGGATTCCCCAGGAAATTTCCCGGGTTGCCGTCATCACAGTCTCCCCCACACTCCGCCTGCCCGTCAGTGTCTCCATCGGCTTCCAGGGGGTCGGCCGCTCCGTCGCAGTCGTTGTCCAGGGTCCCGTCGCACACATCGGCGGCGCCGGGATGAACAGACGGAGAGGCATCGTCGCAATCGGTGGCGTCAGCAACGAACCCGACGGGAGGCGAAGCGTCACAAGTGGCGGAGATGGACAGGCCGTTTCCGAATCCGTCCCCGTCCGCATCGGCGTACCAGTCGGTGAGGGCCAGCCCATCGTCCACCGTGCCCGAGCAGTCGTCATCGACTCCGTTGCACACTTCGACGGCAGCGGGGGACACGTTGGCATCTGCATCGTTGCAATCCCCCCCGCAGGTGGTCACCCCGTCCACATCCAGATCGAATCCTTCATCCAGGACATCATCACAGTCGTTGTCCAGTCCATCGCAGAGCTCGTCGGCTCCCGGGTAGCTGGAACCGTCGTTGTCGTCGCAATCGGAAAGGCAATCGAATCCGTCTCCATCCACATCGGCACAGGTCTGCACGTCCACCAGGACCGTCTCCACCCCTTCTGCTCCCTGGGGGTCGGTGACATGCAGCTCGATCAACACCTGCCCCGCTGACTCGGGAACCCAGGAGCCCAGCACCGCTCCCTCGCTATCCACGCTGGAGGGTTTGGAGACGACCCCGTCGACGATCCACCACGCCAACAGGGCATCGGCGGTGTTCTCGGCGTCGGTCACCTGACCCTCCAGGGGAACCAGATCCCCCACGTAGTAGTTTCCATCTTCCTCCGGGCTGAGGATGACGGCCTGGGGGGTCTGATTGGCGGTGATCAAAAGCTCCACCGAATCCTGGGCCGTTCCTCCCCGGGTGTCTCGAATGGAGGCGGTGATGGTGTGGTTTCCTGCGTCCAGCCCGGCCTCCACGTAGAACGTGGCGGCGCTGTTTCCGTCGTGATCCAGCACCCCATCCAGGGCGCCGGAGAGATCGCTTCGCACCTCCAAGGTCATCTCCCCGATGGTGTCTTCGGTGTCGGAGATGGCCAGCTCGAAAACAAGCGGGGTGTGCTCCAGGGCCTCGGTGCCGCTGCCGGGAGACAGAAAAGAAATCAGCGGGTCGCTGTTCTCGGAATCTTCAATTTCCTGGGTGCAGGCGGGACCGAGGAAGAGCAATGCCAGGGCAAAGGAGCCCAAGCGAGAGGAGGCGAGGGGCATGGAATCACCGGGTCGAAAGGGCAATAAACGGCCACCATCCCCCGAACCCGGGGCGGCAGGCGGTTCTAACTCCTCTGACTCCCCATTGCCAAAGAGTTTTTTACGGACGGTGGAACTTCTGAGATGAAGAGGCGGGAAGGAGGTCGGCGCCAGGAGGGAGGCAGGGGGAGAGGCTGGCGAGGAGCACCACTACCGATTATCCTCGCCCCGGCAAGACCTGTGGCAAGGAGAGAGAGTGTCCCACTTCGACGTGATCGTGATCGGAAGCGGCCCCGGTGGCGAGGGAGCGGCCATGAACGCCGCCAAGGCGGGCAAGACGGTGGCGGTGGTGGAGAGGTACCGAGACGTGGGGGGAGGATGCACCCATTGGGGCACCATTCCCTCCAAGGCCCTTCGCCAGATCGTCTTTCGAATGAGCGAATACCGGGCCAATCCCCTCTATGGGGCAGGAGGGCAGGAGATCCGATTTGCCGACCTGATGCGCTCGGCGGAATCGGTCATCCACAGGCAGGTGGACATGCGCCAGGGCTTCTACGATCGCAACGCGGTGAGGGTCATCCACGGCCATGCTCGCTTCCTGGATCCCCGGACCATCGAGGTGGGGGAAGGTCGCAGCAGTGGAGAACGGCACACCGCTTCCGCCTTCATCCTCGCCACCGGTTCCCGTCCCTTTCGCCCTCCCGAGGTGGATTTTTCCCACCCCAGGGTCAGGGACAGCGACACCATCCTGGGCCTTCAGGAAACCCCCCACTCCATCACCATCTACGGTGCCGGTGTGGTGGGGTGCGAGTACGCCTCGATCTTCCGGAACCTGGGGATCAAGGTGAATCTGGTCAACACCCGGGACAAGCTCCTCTCCTTTCTGGACGATGAGATCATCGACGCCCTGGCCTATCACCTCCGGGATCAGGGGGTGGTCATTCGTCATAACGAAGTGATGGAAGAGGTGGAGGGACAGGATGACGGGGTGATCCTGCGCCTCCAGTCCGGCAAACAAATCAAAAGCGACATGCTCCTGTGGGCCAACGGGCGCACCGGAAACACCGGGGACATGGGACTGGAGGCCATCGGCATCGCCATCAACGCCCGGGGGTACATCGCCGTCAACGAGCACTACCAGACCAGCCGTCCCCATATCTACGCGGTAGGAGACGTGGTGGGGTGGCCCTCCCTGGCTTCGGCCGCCTACGATCAGGGGCGCTTCGCCGCGAGTCATCTGGTGGAAGGGGGCAGCGGGGATCGCCTCATCAAGGAGATCCCCACCGGCATCTATACCAGCCCGGAGATCAGCTCCCTGGGGAGAACCGAGAGGGAATTGACCGAGGCCAGGGTCCCCTATGAGGTTGGCCATGCCCTGTTCCGCAGTCTGGCCCGGGCCCACATCACCGGACAGACGGTGGGGATGTTGAAGCTGCTCTTTCACCGGGAAACCCTGGAGATCCTGGGAATTCACTGTTTCGGCTATCAGGCGGCGGAGATCCTCCACATCGGTCAGGCCATCATGTCCCAACCCGCTCCGGCCAACAGCCTGCGCTACTTCATCAACACCACCTTCAACTACCCCACCATGGCCGAGGCGTATCGGGTGGCGGCGCTGAACGGGTTCAATCGCCTGTTTTGAGGCGCTTGAGGGAGGGTCAGCCGGAGCCCTGAGGAGCGCCACCGCCGGGCACCCCGGGGTGGGTCATGGCCCGGGCGTCCAGGACGATCTCCAACTCCGCCTCGGGAAGAACCCGCTGCTCCCGGGCCAGCTCCCGGATGGTGCGGCCGGTCTTGTAGGCCTCCTTGGACAGGGAGGCCGCCTTGTCGTAGCCGATGGAGGGAGCCAGAGCGGTGCAGATGGCCAATCCCCTCTCCACCACTCCTTCGCAGCCCTCCCGATTGGCCTTGAGTCCGTCGATGCATTGAAGGCGGAAATTATCGGCGGTGGCCGCCAGGAGGGAGATGGAACCAAGGAGGTTGTGGGCGATCACCGGCAGCATCACGTTCAACTCGAAGTTCCCCGACTGGCATCCGATGGTGATGGCGGTGTCGTTCCCGATGACCTGGGCTGCCACCATGCAAACCGATTCGGCGATGACCGGGTTCACCTTGCCGGGCATGATGGAGGAGCCGGGCTGGACGGTGGGCAACTCCAGCTCAAAGATTCCCGCTCGGGGACCTGAAGCCATCCAACGGATATCATTTGCGATTTTCATCAGGGAGCAGGCGAGAGTCTTCAACGCCCCTGAAGCCTCCGAGGCGGCATCCTGGGCGGACTGGGCCTCAAAGTGATCCGCCGCCTCCCGGAAGGACTCACCGGAACGCCGGGAGATCCCTTCGATGGCCAGACGGGGAAAATCAGGGTGACGGTTGATGCCCGTTCCCACCGCCGTTCCCCCCAATGCCAGCTCACAAAGTCCGTCACCAGAGGAACGAAGCCGCCGGATTCCCTGACGAATCTGGGCAGCATAGCCAGCGAACTCCTGGCCGAGGCGTACCGGTGTGGCGTCCTGGAGGTGGGTGCGACCGGTTTTTACGATGCCGTCAAAAGCCACCGACTTCTGGTCCAGGGAGAGGGCGAGGCGCTCCAGGGCGGGGAGGAGATCCTGGGTCATGGCCACCCAGGCGGCGACGTGGATGGCGGTGGGAATCACGTCGTTGCTGGACTGGCCCATGTTGACGTGATCGTTGGGATGGATGGGAGTCTTGGAGCCGATCCGACCTCCCAGCTTTTCAATGGCCCGGTTGGAGATCACCTCGTTGGCGTTCATGTTGGAGGAGGTGCCCGAGCCGGTCTGGTAGATGTCGATGGGGAAGTGCTCGTCCAGGCTCCCCATCGCCACCTCCTCGGCCACCTCCACAACGATGGCGCAGGTGCGGGCGTCCAGGTATCCCAGGGCAAGGTTGGCTTCGGCGGCGGAGGCCTTGATCCACCCCAGGGCCTGGATGAGGCGCCGGGGGAATCGAAGCCCTGAGATGGGGAAGTTCTCTACAGCCCTCTGAGTCTGGGCTCCATAGTAGGCGGAAGAGGGGACCTGCATCTCCCCCAAGGAATCCTTTTCAACGCGATAGGAAGCGGTCATTTCTGTGTCTTTTCAATAAGTTGGAGAAAGAGAGGGGAGGATGTCCGACAGGCTCAGACCCTACTGGGGGGCCGGCGTCGGGGCGGGAGCGGGAGTCGCTTCGGGAGC
>CAYRTW010000018.1:0-33431 GCA_964426935.1 uncultured Rickettsiales bacterium | reverse complement strand
GCGGGAGCGGGAGTCGCTTCGGGAGCAGGAGCGGGCTCTCCTTCAGCCTGCTTCAGGGCATCCCCCAGTCCCCCCACGATGTTGGTGCGGACCAGGGTCTTGATGGCGGAGGTCACCTGGTCGTACTTGTCGTTGCCAGCGAGATTCTGGGCGGGCACGGTCACATCCACCGCTACGGGAATACATAGTTTTCCCTTCTTCTTGCCGATCTTGAACTTGCCGAAGGTCCACACCTGCCCTTCCACGTGGAACTGGAGATCCTCCACCAGAAAGCTCTTCAGGGCCAGGAGATCCACATCGGCATAGCGGGCGGAGATCTTCACCGGCTCATCGCTCTCGTAGGGGCCCTCCTTGGGGATCTTGATGTCCTTGAAGCCTTCGATCTGGAACCTCACCCCGTTGAGGGAAAGCTTGCGGAACTCGATCATGTCCACCTTTCCCAACACCGGGGAATCCTTGAGGAACTGAACGTAGACCTCCAGGTGGAGCACCTCAGGATCGAAGACGCCGAACTTCACGGCGCTGATCTGGATGAACCGAGACAGGTCTCCCGCCAGCGTTCCCAGATCCTCTGCTGTGGGCTGAACCACCCGATAGCCCAGGATCTTCTCGGGCATGGCCGGCTCAGCGGCGGGAGTCCCCGAGGCAGAAGGGGCCGTTTCCTCAGCTTTTCCCAGGGAGGAGGAAAAAAGGGCCAGGGAGCCGGCCAGGGTGAAGGTCAACAGGCGAGCGAGGGGAGAGATCATCGGTGCTCCTTGGAAAGACTTCGCGCCAGAGTTACTGCGCTGCGGGGGAGGTGGATTTTTTCTTCCCCAGGTTGTTGAAAGCAGAGTCCAAAGCCTTGGAGGCCACGTCTTCGGCTTTGCGACCCACCGAGGGGTCATCCAGGGCGTGTTTCAGGGCGTCGGTAGCCTTGGCGTTGGCGGCGTCTTGTACGGGCTTCTGCTGGATGGCGTTGGCGATGACCGTGGCGCCCTTCTCCTGGAAGAACCTTTCGATGCTCCGCGGGATCTCCGCATTGGCCCGGCCGATGGCCGAGTCGACCCGGGCATCGAAGCCCTCGGCATTCCCCAAGGAGCGATCCAGGGTGTCAGCCTTGCCCGATGCCACGTCCAGCTTCTTGATGACCTGGTCCACCTTGGGCTCGAAGTCCCCCAGCCCCTTTTGAATGCTCTCGCGGAGAAGGTGCAGCTCGGACGCGTTTTCCAAGAGGCGATCCTCCACCTGGGTCAGACTGAACACCAGGCCCGCCACCACCAACCCCAGCACCCCCACCAGGACCTGAAGCAGGGTGATGGCCCGTCGCAGCCTGGCCTGCTCGTAATGCTGGCGGTGGGCATCGCTGACCGTTCCTGTTGACATCTTCAGAGGCTCACTTCCGCCATCGCACTGGCACCCATCTGCAGCTCATCTCATGGACTCCCGATCCCGCCATCGCAAGAGGCCCCAGCATACCCCCATCAGGGCAAGGAAGAACCCCAGCAAGACCCCGGGGTATGCAGCGCCGCTGCTGGAGGAGGCCCCCGCTTCGGCTCTGCCAGCAAGGAGGCGATCCCGCACCGCACCCCGTTCCGCCTCAGTATACAGGGAGAAATACACCGAGTTGGCAAGCTGGAACTGGTAGTACGCATCGGAATCCTTGACCTGCAAGGAAAAGGGGTCGTTGACATATTGATGGGCCAGGCCTTCCATCCCCCAGCGGGCGGCCATGAGGGTGGACAGGGCGGTGGCGATGGGATGGGGACTGGCGACCTGGGTCCACGCGGCCATCTCCTTTTTGCCCTCGGGGCCGACCTCCGCCACGGCGACCCCACCGGTCAATCCCTCTCCCACCCTCTCCTGGAGGCGCTGGAGGGTTTCCCCGGCGACCTGACTCTGGGCGATGATCTCTTCGGCGGTGCGGGGAATGAGCATGGGGACCTCCCCCACCGGCACCAGCAATCCCGCAAACAGAATCTGGGGAATCATCGCCAGGGGAACAAAAGTCAGCGCCGACGCCGCCGACCGACTGATGGCGGAAAGGAGGAGGCCGGTGGCGGTACCCACCGCCGACAGAAGGGTCAACAGGCCCATCACCGGCAGGATGTGCCCCCGCAGCGCTCCTCCCATGGAGAGGACCCCCGCCAGAAGAGCCATCTGGACCAGGCCGATGGGAAGGAGGACGGCCAGTTTGGAGAGCAGGTAGGGGAAGATCCCGATACCCACCACCCTCTCCCGCCGATAGAGGGGCCACTCGTCCACGATCTCCCGCACCGAGTTCATACACCCGAACCACAGGGCGGCAATGACGGCGATGAACAGGGTGCGCGGGGCGTTGGGAACCCCACCGGAAACCGCCAGGGACAAGGCGGCGATGACGGGGCCTTCCACGGCGAGGATGACCAGACCCGAGCGATCCTTGAGCTTGCGGGCGAGATAGCGGGAGGCCAAGGCGCCGGCCTGGCGGAGACCGGTGAGGCGAGGGGCGGCCTCGGGCAAGGGGGTGGCCCGAGATTCTTGAAGGGGGCGGGCGATGTTGGTTTGATGGAGGCCGGAGGCGGCGAAGGTGGTCTCCCACTCTGCCGGGCTCTTTTCTCCCTCCAACCGGCCGTACACATCCCGTGGGGCGTTCACGTCGAAGTATTCATAGAACTCCGTAGGCTTTCCGTAGAACGCCATCCTCCCCTCGGTCAGGACGGCCACCCGATCAAAGAGGTCGAAGGAACCCAGGATGTGGGTGGTCAGAAGGAGGGTGCAGCCTTCGCCAGCGATGCGGCGAAACAGGTGCATCATGCGCTCCTCGGTGCGGGGATCCAGGCCAGCGGTGGGCTCGTCCAAGATGAGCACCCCCGGCTGGCTGAGGAGCTCCAAGCCGATGGAGACGCGCTTCTTCTGCCCTCCCGACAGTTGGCCCACCTCGGTGTGACGCCGGTCTTCCAGCTCCAGCAGGGCGATGACCCTCTGCACCTGCTCGTAGCGCTCCAAGCCCGAGGTCTCCTTGGGGAGGCGGAGGCGGGCGGCGTGCTCCAGGCACTGCTCCACGGTGAGCTCCCCGTGCAACACATCGTGCTGGGGGACATAGCCGATGAGAGCCCGGGCCTTGTCCAGGGTCTCGTGAAGGGGGCTGCCGTTGTAGAGAACCTGTCCCTGGGAGACCGGCATCAACCCCGCCAGAGAACTCAACAGGGTGGATTTTCCTGAGCCCGAGGAACCGATGATGGCCACGATTTCCCGCCTCCCCGCCATCAGGGAAACGTCGTGGAGAAGGGTGATGGGGCCCTCGTCGGTGGGCACCTGCACAAACAGGTTCCGAGCGGCCACCGCCACCGCCGCCCCATCCAGGCTCCGCTGCAGCTCCCCCCGGTGAAACACCAGGTGGTAGGGGCCGATACGGATGTGGTCGTTCTCCTGGACCTTGTGCTCGGTGATGCGCTCGTCGTTGACGTAGGTTCCGTTCTGGCTTCCCAGGTCCCTCAACACGTACCCCTGGGGGACCTCGGTCAGTTCGGCGTGGCGACGGGAGATGAGAACGTGGGCCAGGATCAGGTCGCAGGAGGGATCCCTGCCGATGGTGAGACGCCCCTCGGTCATCCGCGTGGTGTCCACCGCCACCTCCTCCCGGGCCGAATCCCGGAAGATCAGGGAGCGGGAGGCAAAGGTGCCAAAGGTGATGAGATCCCCCTCTTTGAGGGGATGGATGCCTCGAACCCGGGTGCCGTTGACGAAGGTGCCGTTGGTGGATTCCAGATCCTCGACCACCGGTTTCTGGGAATCGTCGATGCGAACGATGGCGTGCTCCACCGACACCGAGGGATGGGGGAGGCAGACTCCGTTCAGAACGCGATCCCGACCGACCTTGACCGGGTGGAAGACAGAGACCTCAAAGGACTGGACCCCGAACCCGTCCACCAGCAATTGGAGGTGGCGTCGTCGCAGATCCAACCCGCTGAAGAAGGCGGTACGCCCGGGATCCTCGTCCGCCTGGGCGGAAGCAAGGTTGCGAATCAGTCCCTGGTCCGGAGGCAGCTTCAGGGCCGACAGGACTGCGGTGTGCCCCTTCCCCTGGCCGGTCTGGCGGATGCTGGGCTGGGGAGTGGGGGTGAGGAAGGTGTCTTCGGGGAGATGAAAACGGAGCATCGGCCCCTCCGCTCCCCCCAGGCACACCCGATCTCCATCCCTCAGGACGTGTCGCGTGACCCGCTGCTCCCCGACCCAGGTGCCGTTGGAGGAGCCCATGTCCTGGAGCACCCAGCCTCCGTCTGCCAGCTTTCGCACGGAGGCGTGGAGGCGGCTGACCAGGCCATGGACCACCTGCACGTCAGCGGCCACCCCCCGTCCGAACACGGTTTCGTTGCGGCGAAGCTCCTCCTGGCGCTCCGGGGATCCCTCGATGACCACATGGGGTTGCACGCGGGCAGCATACCTGCGCCCCGCCTTCTCGGGTATGCACTCCCGACGGTTTCTGGGAGGGCAGGGCAGAGTGCGTTGACCTCCCGGGGCGAGCACGGGATACTCTCCGGCCTTCGCCCCTCGCCCGTAGAGGTTCCCCGTGTCCCTTTTCTCCCCCCCCTCTCCCTTGCGCCCCCTGGGGTCCCTGGTTCTTCTGGGGCTGGTCGGGGCAGGCTGCTCCGACGGCACGGTGGACGGGGAGCTGGTCTTTCAGGTCAACGCGGAGAACTACAGCTACTTCGAGGATGTGCTCTTCCCCTCCCAACGCGCCGGCCAGTGGGCGGAGATCTTCGCCCCGCGCTCTGCATACGTGGACTTTGGTTTTTCCTACACCACCGAGACGGTCTCGGCCCTCATCACCCAGCAGGGAGATCTCCAGATCACCGCACATCTCTCCTTGGGGAAGGTGCTGAAGGAGGCCGAAGGCAGCGGGACTTTCAAGGAAGACTTCGGGTATCTCAAGGGGGAGCTCTACAACGAGGCGCTGGGAAATGACGAGGAGGGCAACCCCCTGGCGGTGGGGCAGGCCCTCTATGACGAGTTGGAGGAGGGCTCCTCCCGAGGCTATCACGGCCTGGACGGGGACATCCGATTGGTGATGGTGGTGAACCTTCCTGACGACACCGACACCCTGGAGGAGGAGTGGTTCGGAGAGGATGCCTACCCCAAGAACCTGGTGGCCAACTATGGGGTCCTGGATGAGGACGGGTATCACCTCCCCGACGATCAGATCCAACTGGCGGCCTTCCTCCTCCTGGGCAGGGAGAAGTACGACACCGACTACGATCCCACCGCTGATCATGTGGATCTGGTGTTGGAGAGCTTTGTCCACCCCGACGACCCCGAAGGGGGAGATGGCCTGACCCGGGGGACGGTGGATCTGGCCTTGACCGACGCCACCCTGGCGGCTCTGGGAGCCACCGGGACCCTCAAGGTGGAGTTTGAGGTGACAGCGAGGAAGGATCCCTGGGGCCTGGAGCAGGTGGACGAAGAAGAGGGGAGCATCGACTCCGGACCCTGAGACTCTTCTGTTCTTCCGCCTCGCCGAAGTCGTCTGCCTGCCTACCGTCCTTCCGCCGCCTCCGCCATGGACACCCGGGAGAATCCCTCCCTCCTGCCGGAGGCGAGGCTCGCCCGAAGACGACCTGCCTGGATGCGGGAGGCCATGGCCAATCGAGCTTCTCCCCGGGCGCGGTGGATGGAGGCAAGATCCAGCAACGCTTGGTAGAGTTCAGTAAATTTTCCAGCTTTTTCAAGAAGATATACTGCGCGAACCAGATGAAACACCCCCCCTTCCGCATCCCCCAGGGTGTGGAGGAGGCGACCCAGAGAGGCGTTGGCCATCCCCGCCTCGGCGGGGATCCTCTCCCTCTGTTCCAGATCGGAGAGGGCGATGCGAAGGTAGGTGACCGCTCGCTGAGGATCCCCTCCCGCCATGGCCCGGTTGGCGTTGTCCAGGGCCTTGCTTTTCATCGGAATCGCGGTGCTGGTGGCAGTGCTCATGAAGCCTTCCTCGTGGGGGAAGCTGGCGGATGCGTGCCGCCCACGGCATGTTTTACCACGATGGAGAAGAACGGTAGAAATGTCGATGCTTTCACCGCCATGATGGCGCAGATTTTTCCCACGAAGGACGAATCCGGGAGGGATCGGAGGCTTCGTCTCCATTCCCGGTGCCGGCCACCGACGCGCCCGCCTTCCCAGGAACCCTCCCTCCTCATGCCACAGGGCCAGGCATCCCCCCCAAAAGACCTCTCTCCCCAGGATGGCTTTTACAGCATCTTCACACCTCCCGGGAGAGCGGGTGCTACTGTCCCGCCGTCAAACTTCGGGGGGCACGGTGTCCTGCCTGGTTGACCCGGTACTGTCTTGAATCTGGCCCTCGTCGAACAACTGGAGAGGGAATCCGCCTCTCGTCTTCGCCTGCGCGCCGCCCTGGAAGCAGGCCTTTCTGCCTTGGCCCCCGCCTTGATCCTGGGGGCGGGGGTGGCCATGGCGATGGAAATGGCGGTCGGCTTGTCCCCGTCCCATCTTCCCCTGGTCTGGCTTCCCCTGAGCTGGCCTCTTCTCGCTTCCCTGCGCGCCTGGCTCTCCCCCCTCTCCCCAACCGCCGCCCTCAAGGCGCTGGACGATGCCGCCGTCCTGGAGGATCGGTTGGGGACCGCCCTGGCTCTCCAGGCCGGCGAAGGCGTGTTGCTGTCGAGGCAGAGGGAAGATGCCCTGGCCCACGCCCAGGGGCTCAATCCAAGGGCCCTGTTTCCTTTGGGAAAGGGAGTGTATCCAAGGAGGATCCTGGTCCCGGCCCTGCTGTTTCTGGCCTCTTCCTCCCTGTGCCTGGCCTTCGATCTCACCCCCGACCGCACGGTCGCCGAGGCGCCGCCCACTCCCCTGGAGGAATCTGCAGATCGACTGCTGGCCCGGCTGGAAGCCCTGGAGAACAGCCCGGAGGCGGCCCGGAATAAAGGCCTGGCGGCGACTCTTACCGATCTTCGCCAGCAGGTGGAGGCCATTCGAGAGAGGGAGAAGCGCCTGCGAACCTCCCCCAAGAAGGCAGAGCCTCCCCGAGCTTCCTTGGAGGCTCCCAAAGCGGTGGTGCCTCCTCCGGAAGGGGACCTGGCCACTCCCGAGCAGTTGGAGAAGCTCCACCAGAGGCTGGAGAGGGAGCTGGAGGCCGCCTTCTCCCAGGACTCGAACAAGGCGCGGGCCGCCATCGCCGACGCCGTCAACAAAGCGGGAGTCAAGGAGCTGGATCGCATCTTCGACAAGCTGGAGGCGGCTTCATCGGCCCAGAACTCCCAGATGTTCTCCGCCCCCCCTGCCCAGATGGTCCCCGCCCAGAACGCCCTGTCCAGCCACGGCCTCACCGCCCCGCCCGGGGGGATGGGCATGGGAAGCGGGTCTTCGTTTGCGGGCATGCCCCCTGGGGGGGGCGGGCAGCAGGGAATGGCCCCCAACCAGAAGCCGGGCTTGTCCCCCAATTCTCCAGCAGGCAAGACCGCCCTGCGGGAGGTCCCCATGCAGGCCCCCGAGGATCCCACTCAGCAGGCCTCGGCCCTCCAGAGCCAGATCAATTCTGAATTCGACCGGATGAAGCAGGAACTAGCCAAGGGAAAGGACAAGTTCGAAGGGCATGAGCAGCAGCACAACGTGTCCGAGTCCTTCCAGCAGTTCCTCAAGGACTACACCTTCCGCAGGACCCAGCAGCTTTCCGACTTCCTCACCGGTGGCAAAAAGAAAAAGCCCCCCCAGTCGGGTCCCAAACCCAAGGTCGTGCCGGGAGAATCCGGGGGAAAACCCATGGCCAACAAGGAAATCAGCGGGTTCAAGGAGCAGGAGGAGAAGCCACCCCCGGTGCAGGGAGACTCGGGAGAGGCCGCTCCGGAAGGCGCCAAATCCGCTCCCATGCCTGAGGGACTGATGGCGGAAGCGGGGGGTCCTCCCCAGGCGGCGGCCCCCGGATCGGCCACCGGTCAAGGGGAGGGAACCGCTGAAGGAGGCCAGGGAGCGGGAAGGGGAGACGGCATCGAGCCCGAGGGGGAGGGAGGAGGCAGCCCTCTTCTTCCTCCCGGAGCCACTGCGGAGTTGGAGAGGGTCCTGGGGCAGACCAGTCGGGATGGAGGACTGACTCCGGAGGAAAGGAGGCGGGTCTTCGATCAGGTGGCCAATCACAAGGTGTCCGGCGGGCTGAATACCGAGGACCTTGGCCCCGCCTTGGGGGGCTATTTCCAAGAGGCGGACCTCCAACTCGCCGACGCCGGGGAGGAACTACCTCCCCTGTTTCGGGAATACGTGCGGGGGTATTTCGCCGCCATCCGGGGGAGAAATGGAGAGGGTTCACCTCCGGCTTCCTCTGGAAATGACCGGGACGCAGGAACCACTCAGCGCTGAGCTTTTTGTTCAAGCACAGACATGGATGCAGGGGGCAGGGCATGTCCACAAGCCCCCGATGGGAAGAACATGGCGGCTCCAGATTCAATGACTCCCGAACGGTTTCGCGCCTGCTTCACTTCCGTGGAGGCGGAGATCGGCAAGGTCATCGTCGGCATGAAGGAGGTGGTGAGGGGGGCCCTGACGGCGGTGATGGCCGATGGGAACGTCCTCTTGGAGGGGGTGCCCGGAGTGGGCAAGACCCAACTGGTCAAGGCGGTGGGAGAGGCCTTGGACCTCTCGTTTTCCCGCATCCAATTCACCCCCGACCTGATGCCGGCGGACATCACCGGAACCAACCTGGTGGTGGAAGACGAAAAGCAGGGCCGGATTTTTCGGTTGCACAAGGGCCCGGTGTTCCACAACATCGTCCTGGCCGACGAGATCAACCGAGCCACTCCCAAGACCCAGAGCGCCATGCTGGAAGCGATGCAGGAGAGGCAGGTGACCATTGTGGGTCAGACCCATGCCCTCCCCCAGCCCTTCTTTGTGGTGGCCACCCAGAACCCTTTGGAGATGGAGGGCACCTACCCCCTGCCAGAGGCCCAGTTGGATCGCTTCATCATGAAGCTGAAGGTCCTGTTCCCCGATCTTCCCGAGCTGCGGGCCATCCTCGACCGCACCACCACCTCCCTCAAGACCGCCGCCGATCCCGTCTTGGACGGTCCCACCATCCTGGCCATGCGGAAGCTGGTGAGGGAGGTTCCCATCGCCCCCCTGGTGACCGATCACGCCATCCGCCTGGTGCTGGCCACCCACCCGGAGAAGGAGGGAGCCCCTGCGATTACCCGCAAGTACATCCGCTACGGTGCATCTCCCCGGGGGGCCCAATCCCTGATCCTGTCCGCCAAGATCCGGGCCCTCCTGGAGGGACGGTTCAATGCCTCCACGGCGGATATTCGCGCCGTGGCCCTGCCCTGCTTGCGACACCGGGTCATCCTCAACTTTGAGGGGGAGGCGGAGGGAGTGGACACCGATCAGGTGCTGACGGAAATCCTCTCCGATCTCAAGGAGGGCTGAGGCCCGGTGGTCGTTTCGCGTCCTTCCAATTCCGAGCCTGGAGAAGGGGATGCCCGGGAAGAGGGCATTCCCCCTGAGATGCTTCGCAAGCTGGAATACCTGAGGGTTCTGACTCGCAAGGTGCATACCGGCCGATTCGCCGCCCTCCAGCGCTCCCGCAAACTGGGTTCGGGGATCGATTTCGCCGACCACCGCCCCTATACCCCAGGAGATGACTGGAAGGACATTGATTGGAACCTGTATGGCCGACTGGATCGGTTCATGATCCGTCTGGCGGAGGAGGAGACGGAACTCAACCTCTATCTCCTGGTGGATTGCACCGCTTCCATGGGGTTTGGCTCCCCGTCCAAGTCCCTGCTTGCCGCCCAGACCGCCACCGCGCTGGCCTATGTGGCCCTGGCCCACCTGGACAGGGTGCATGTTTTTCCCTTTGGAGAGGGGTTGCTCCGGCCCCTGCACCCGCCCCGCCACAAAGCCCAGATCACCAACGTTTATCGGCATTTGCGAAACTCCACCGCCACCGGAGAAGGAGACTTTGGAGCGGTGGCCCGGGCCTTCGCTGGAGTGGCCCACAGCCGTGGGGTGGTGGTGATTCTCTCCGATTTCCAAAAACCGTGGCGAACCGGTTTGGACCTTCTCCGATATGGTCGCTTTGACGTGGCCCTGGTGCATCTCCACGCTCCCGAGGAGGATCCCCAGCACCTTCGCCGCCTCCTCCGCCGGGGCGAAGAGGTGCTGCTCCAGTCCAAAGAAGGGGGCCGCCCCCTGAGAGTTCGCCTTCAGGAAAGGGAGCTTCGCCGTTATGAGGAGGTCTGGAATCGACACGGGGAGGAGCTGTCCTCCTACGCCCGATCTCACAACCTCTTCTATTCCCATGCCCGCAGCGATCTTCCCTTTGAATCCTTGGTATTGGAAACCTTCCGAACGGGAAGGCTTCTGGGATGATGGAGTTCCAGTTTCTGGGCCTGACCGGGCAACAGATCGCAGGAGTGGCCGGGCTCGGCTCCCTCATCGCCATTCTCCTCTACTTTCTCCGGCCGCGCCCGAGGGCCGTGGCGGTGTCCTCTCATTTCCTGTGGGAGCAGGCCCTGGGCAAGAGGCGGGACCCCCGGTGGCGGGAGAGGATCGCCCTTCTCCTCCAATGCCTGATCCTCCTGGGAATGGCCCTGGCCTTGGGAGATCCCCAGCCCCTGGCGCCGGCCCAGGCGGCTCCGGCCCTGTCGGGCAAGGTGGTGAGGCCCTCGGATCGGGTGGCGGTGGTGGATCTGTCCGCATCCATGCGAGCAAAGGATGAGGACGGAGTATCCCGACTGGAGAGGGTCAAGAAGGCCCTCCTCGCCCAGGCGGACGGGCTGGAGGAGAGAGAGAGGATGGCGGTGGTGTCGGCGGGGCGCCATCCTCGGGTGGAGGTTCCCCTCACCGGGGACCGGGACCTTCTGTCCCTGGCCATCCGAGGGCTGCAGCCATCCCTGGGCAGGGTGGACCTGGGGGCGGCTCTGGCCTTGGCCTCCTCCTTGCCGGGGCTGGGGGCCAGACCCTCGGAGATCCGGGCTCATGTGGACGACGAGATTCTTCCTCCCTCCCCACTCCCGAAGGGAGCCCGTCTGGTGGTGGCGCCGCCGGATCTCCCCCGGGACAACCTGGCCATCAGCGCCTTCGGGGTGCGGGCCTCCCAGGGTCTGCCAGCCCAACAGGAGACCCTGGTGCGAGTGCGATCTTTTGCCGGGACCTCCGCCCGAGCCCTTCTCTCCATCGAAACCGAGTCCCAGGTGCTGGGGAGGGTGCCCCTGACGGTGGCTCCCGGGCAGGAGGTGGAAAAGACCTTCCGATTCTTCCCTCGCAGTGAAGAAACCTTGGAAGCGTCCTTGTCGGAAATCACCATGGAAAATGGGGGGTTTGATGCCCTCTCCGAGGACGACAGGGCCCATGCCTTCCTGGAACCCCTGAAACCGGCTCGGGCCCTGATGGTGACCCGGGGGAACCGCTACCTGGAGAGGGCCTTGGCCCTGATCCCCGGGCTGTCGGTGAAGACGATGGCACCGGGGGCGGAGGCGGAGGGGGTTCTGGGCGGGGACGGGTTCGACCTCTCCTTCCTGGATGGATGGGCGCCTCGACGAATCCCCTCCTTTCCGGCTGTCTACATCAATCCACCTGCCGGTGAGGCAAGTCCCTTTGGAGTGGTGAGGCGAGTGGCGGCTCCGGTGACTACGGATTGGAACCTGGATCATCCCCTTCTGCGGGGTCTGGTGCTCCGGGATCTCAACATTGCGGTGGCCTCCATCCTGACCGTTGGGCCCTCGGATCGACGGTTGATCGGCACCGCTTCTGGGCCGATCGGCCTGGTGAGGGAGGGGAAGGAGGGAAGGTGGATGGCCCTTGGGTTTGACTTTGCCGATTCGGATCTGCCCCTGCGGGTGGCCTTCCCTCAGCTCATCTACAACATGATCCAGTGGGCCCGGGAGGGTCGTGCGGTGGGGGAGGCGCGGGGAGTGAGTTGGAGGGCGCGGGATGCCCTGACCCTGGGGGGCCCGGCAGCGGGGGCAGGTCGATTGCTTCCCTGGGAGAAGAGAGAGGAAGGAACGGCGCCACGGTGGACCTGGCCTCACCCCAGCGGAGATGGGCTGACCCAGGTGGACCCTCCCCGCCTCGGGTATGTGAGAACCGAGAACGCCCTTGCCGGACCCGCCCTGGCGATTTCCATGCTGGATCCGGAAGAGTCAAACCTGGGAAGGGTACCTCCCCCTCCCGCCTCCGACCCGGCTCGGCGGGAAAGCCCTCCGGCTCCGGCTCCTCGGGAGGAACCGCCCCTGGCCCCTTGGATCCTTCTGGCCGCCTTCGCCCTGGCGCTGCTTCTCTTGGAATACGGGGTGGGAGCGCGATGATGGGAAGCCTGGATCTTTCCCGTCTTGATTTTCATCGCCCCGGCCTGCTGTGGCTGTTGCTGGGGGTGGTGCTGTTCTTCTTCATGCGGGCCTGGGCGGTGCAGGGAAGGGTGGGAGGAGACCGGGTGGGCAGCTTTCTGTCCATGTGGGCTCGGATCGCCGCATACGCATCCCTGTGTCTGGCGGCGGCCGGACCATTTACTCTGGAGGATCGCCCCGATCTGGCGGTGGCCATGGTGGTGGACGCCAGTGGCTCTTCGGGGGGAGGGAGACTGGAAAAGATGCTGGATCAGGTGGAGGCGTTCTGGAAGGCGTGGCCGGGCGGGAACGGAGAAGACCGACCGGCCCTGATCCTGGGGGGAGGCTCCACGGTTCGCACCTTTGCCTCTCCCCAAGCCATGAGAGAGGCCGCCTCTCCCTCTCCCCTCTCTGAGGGCACCGATCTGTTCACCCCCCTGGAGGAGGCCCTGCGCGTCATCCCCAAGGCCCGTTCCCGTCAGGTGCTCCTGTTCAGCGATGGCGCCAGCACCCGGGGAGCCCTGGACCGGGTGGCGGCCCTGGCCCAGGCCCGAGACATTCGCATCTCCCCCCTGCCTCCCGACTCGGGGAGGCTGGGGGTGGCGGTGTCCGGAGTTTCGGCGACCCAGCAGGCCAGGGTGGGGGAGGACATTTCGGTCTCCGTCACTCTGGAGGCCAACGCCCCTTTCCAGGGGAGACTGGACCTTCTCGGAGTGGGGAACAAGGAGCTGGCCTCGACCCCGGTGACCGGGGGTCCCGGAGCCCAGGAGGTGAGCTTGACCTTCGTCGCCCCCTCTCCGCCGGGGATTCTCTCCCTGCGGGCCCGGGTAGAGGTGAAGGGGGATCTGTTCGCCGAGGACGACGTTTTTCCGGCCCTGGTGCGGGTGCAAGGCCCTCCCCGAGCCCTGTTGGTGGGAGAAGGCGCGTTGGCGGCTCCCCTCCGGGAGGCCCTGGAATCCGCCAACCCCAAGGTTTTGGTGGAGGTCGCCCCTCGTTCCCGAAGGCCTCCCTTCACCGACACCGATCTGGTGGTCCTGCTGGATCCGGACGTGCCGAGTTGGGGAGTGGGGGCGGCCCGGGAGCTGCGGGCCTGGGTTGCGGGAGGGGGTCGGTTGCTGGTGACCGGGGGGAGTCACGGCCTGGTGGTGGATCGCCCCGGCTCCGAGCCCTTCGCCGAGATGCTTCCCCTGCGTTTTCCGGAGACCGAGAAGGAGGAGCCCGCCCCCCTGTCGGTGATCTACTGCGTGGATCGCTCCGATTCCATGGCTCGATACGCCAAGTTCGAGATCGCTCTTTCGGCGGTGGCGGCGTCCCTGGATCTGCTGGCACCGGAGGCGGAGGTGGGGGTGCTCACCTTCTCCGACTTCCCGGTGTGGGCGGTGCCCCTGACCCCCGCCTCCCGCAAACAGGAGATCCTGGACAAGCTCGCCTCCCTCAAGGTTCACGGGGGGACCTCCATCTACCCTGCCTTGGAGGCCGCCGCTGACGTGCTCCGCCCTTCCAAAGCCTTGGTACGCCACATGGTTCTCCTGACCGACGGGCGTTCCTCCACGGTCTACGAGCGCCATGGATCCGTTGTAGACAGTTTGAAACCTGCGGGAATCACCCTCTCCACCGTGGCCATTTCCAAGGAGGCAGATACGGTTCAATTGGAAAAAATCGCCACCGTGGGAGGGGGCCGCTATTACTACACTGAGGACTTCGCCTCCCTGCCCCGCATCCTGATGGACGAAACCATGAAGGTCATGCGGACCAACAAAGTGGAAGAGCGCTTCCGGGTTCTCCCGGTGGAGGACTCCCGCTTTCTTTCGGGAGTGAACCTGAAAAACATCCCCGACCTCTTGGGGTACGTGCGGTCTCGGCAGAAGGCGGGGAGCGAACTGGCTCTGGCCACCTCCCGAGGAGAGCCACTGCTGGCGGGGTGGCGCTTCGGCAGGGGGGCGGTGACCGCATTCACCTCGGAGATCACTGGTCCCTGGAGCGCCTCTTGGAAGGCCTGGCCGGAGCGTGCCTCCCTGTTTCGTCAGATGATCAAGGCCACCCTGGTTCCCCCTCCTCCCCAGGAGACCGCCCTGACTGTCCAGGTCCACGGCCAGGAAGCCCGACTGCTATACAGCGTCCTGGACGGAATGGGAGCCCCCCTCTCCGATCTGCTGGTGGTGGGATCCCTGGTGAGGGGCCCCTCCACTCCCGAGAGCCCCCTGGTCTTTTTGCCGGTGGGGCCGGGTCAATACGAGGCCAGCCTCTCCATGGAACCTGGGGCGGCCGCCCTGGCCAGGGTCTGGCATCAAGGGAAAGCGGGAAGCACGGTGCCAGGCCTTCCTGGAGGAGAGAGGGTGGTGTCGGTGGCTCCCGGTCCTCCCGAGGAGAGCCGGGGAGGCACGGTGAACCTCCTCGCCCTTCAGCAACTGGCCAAGACCACTTCCGGGATCTTCTCTCCCTCTCCCTCCCAGGTGATGAACACCGCCGTGGACACCAAGGAGGTGAAGGTCGAACGGTGGCGCCCCCTTTTGTGGTTGGCTTTTGGCCTGCTGCTGCTGGATCTGGCCTTGCGCCGTCTGCGCCTTCCCCGACGGGAGATGGGAGATCCTTCTTCCTGAACCTGGGAATTGCGAAGGAGTGTCCTCCCTCCGCCCTCCTCCCCAGGATATCCTGCGCGTCCTTCCTGGGAGCCCTCGCCATGGACCATGAGACCCGCCTTCCACTTGCCCCCGTCCTATCCCTCCTGCTTCTCCCCCTCGGCCTGGGGTGCAACGGTGGACCGGGGGAAGACCTGACGGTGACCCCGGATCCCCTCTACTTCGGCACGGTGGAGCTGGCCTCGGTGATCGGAATCGCCGCCTCCGAGGTTCTGACCCTCAGCAACAACTCGGGACGTCACCTCACCATTACCGCCGTCTATCTCTCCGAGGACGATGGGGGGGTGTTCCTGACCGACAACAGTGCCGAGGTCTTTCCCTTGACCGTGGCTCCCGGTGAGGGGGACGTGGAGGTGACCGTGGGAGTGGCTGGAGGGGCGTCGGAGGGAGAGCACGAAGGCACCCTGACCATCGAGGTGACCTCGGCCGCCGATGCCAACGGAAGCGGGGCGGAGATGCAGGTCAACACCGTGGATTTGTTTGCCACCACCACCCGGTGAAAGCGACGCGGAGCGCTTCAGGGGGTGGAGGGGAAGGACCCTGCGGATTCACTGGTAATCGATGCAGAGATCCTCGGCGAAGTAGGCGAGGTTGTTCTCTTCGTCGCATTCGATGAAGTCCCCGGCGCCGCCGCCAGAGCTGTCCACGATCATCACCAGATTGGCCCCGTCCCCAAAGGAGGAGGCGGGGAGTTCTACTGCGTAGCCCTCCGTCTGGAATCCCCCATCGGGAGCGTCAGGAACAGTGTAGGTCCCCGCCAGGGTCAGGGCCCCGTCCCGGTTGGCAAAGAAGGAGACCTCCACCGAACCGGTCAGCTCTCCCCCTCCCAGATTGGCCACCGCGAACCACACCGTGAGGGAGCCCATCTCGCATTCGGTCTGGCACACCTCCAGGATGGTCCCGGTGAGGTCACCCACGCCGCCTGAGCCGGAGGGGGACGCCTGACGCCAGCCGCCGTAGTCCAGCCAGGGGGGATCTTCGTAACCGGGAATCTCCACCCCTCCGTTCAGGTCTCCTCGCCGGTACCCATATTGGTTCCATTGACCATCGGTAGGCTGCCAGTTCCCCAGCCCGCTTCCCAGCACCACCAGGCCGGGGTCGGCGTTCTGGATGGATTTGGGGCACACGATTTCAGCGGAGAGATCGTTGTCCACGTCGGCGATGACGCAATACTCCGCTTGAGCCTTCTCCGTCCCTGCTGTGCCCGTCCACTCCTGCGCCCCGTCCAAGGAGGAGTAGATGGAGGTCTTGCCCCCGCTTTGAAGCACCAGATCCACAATGCCGTCGGAGTTGAGATCGTGGGCAGACAGGGCGTTCAGGCCGGTGCCGTTGGTTCCCACCGCCCACAGCTCGGTGCCGTCGTCGTCGTAGGCCTTGATCTGGCTGCCCACCGGGACGAACACCTCGCTCTTGCCGTCCGAGTCCGAGTCCACCAGGGTGGGAGGGGTGCCGTCGTAGCCCCCTCCTCCTCCCAAGGCGGTCGTCCACGCCACCGATCCGTCGTGGTCGTAGACGGTGAGAGAGCCGCCGGTGGTGAACAGGACCTCTCCTTCGTCGTCCTCATCGAACTGCCCCACCGCCTGATGGCTTTCGCTGGTGGAGTGGGTGAAAAGGAGGGTTCCGTCGTTTCCATAGACGGACCCTCCCGACACGATTTCCGGAGTGCCATCCACGTCTAGATCGGCGCAGAAGGCCGAAGAAAAGTAGTTGTAGGAGATCTGGGCAGGCTCGGTGAGGGTCATCCGAACGCTTCCGCCGTTGTTCAGGACATAGCGCCCCGCCAGGATCTCCGCCTCTCCGTCGTCGTCCAGGTCGCACAAGGAGGGAGAGACCAGGAAATACTTGCTGGCCAGCATGGGCAAGGTCTCGCTGCTCCACAGAAGGGTCCCCTCGTTGGAGTAGGCGGACACCTTGCGGACCGAATACAGGCCGGTGCAGACGATCTCCACCTTGCCGTCCCCGTCCAGATCTCCCACCGCCAGCTCATCGAAGGGGGTGCACTGAGAGCCGGTGACGCTCCATAATTCTCCCGTTCCATCCCCCGACATGGCCCGCAGCGCCGACTGCTCCTCGTAGGAGGTGCTCTCGAAGTAGTTCATGAGGATGTCGGGCATGTCGTCTTCGTCGATGGAGCCGTCTCCGTTGTCATCGCTGAGTTGGGCCACCACCGGAGTGGATTCGGAGTATTTGGCTCCCGGCTGGATGGTCCAGGCGGGATCGAACCATTCCGCCACCACCTGAAGCTCGGTGGGTTCAGAACAGATGGAGGTGATGGGAACGGTTTCCGGGGGGAAATCCCGGTCGCTGCAAGGATATGCGGTGGTGTCGTCATCCCCGGGTGGGGTCGAGTCGTCGTCGGGGCCCGCCGTGGTGTCATCATCCCCAGGGGGCTGGTCGTCGTCTCCGGTCTGCCCCAGCTCGTAGTCGGAACAGGCGGGGCCAAGAGCCAGGGAGGTCAGGAGGAGGGGAAGGGAGGGGAAGAGGGTGCGGTTCATGGGGGCTCCCGAAGGCGGCGGCCGGGACCGGTCAAGTTGGCGGGGACAGTATTTCACAGGACGTGCCAGGGCGGCGGGTAATGTGCCCGGAAATAGGACGGTTTCCCGACTTTGGAGAGAGATCGGGCGGCCGTTGACCCGGGTGGATCAATGCCTGGGACAGGCTTGGAAAAGAAGGCCAGGATGACTTGGTATCGCTCCTCCGAACAAAAGGAGGAAACAGGCTCATCAAGACAAAGCCCCCCTGATCCTGGCTCCTGATGGCCATCACCCTCGGGTGGGGCGGATGCAGCGTTTGACGGAGGGGGACGAGGGGGCGAACCGCCTCCTGATGGGGGTGGTCTCTCCCCATCTGGCGGTGGCGGGTCGGGAAGCCCTCAACCCGACCTTCTCGGTGGATCGCTCCAGGTCCATGAACGGCCAGGGGATCCCGCAGGCCGAGGCCAGCCTTTCCGCCATCCGTTGGCGCTATACCGGGGCCGGTTTGAGTCGCCTGACTCCCTTCCGGGCTCCCTCTGAAGTCCCCCACCCCTCCTGGCGTCCTTCCCGCCGCCCCCCGTTCACCTTCCGTTCGTCAAACTCTTGTCAAAAGCCACCACCGGGCGTAGAAGGTGGCCAGTGCTGGTTTCCCTGCCTTGCATTGGTGCGGGTAGGAGCGGCTGCTTTCGGGTGGATTGCCCTCCCGAAGACTGGTGCCACCGAGGTTTCTTTTCAGGCCCGGTGGCGAGGAGGCGTGAATGTTTCTGTTCCTGCGGTGGCGCGATGGCGCCATGGTCGGCGGGATGGGAGCCCTGGTGCTGGGGGGAATGGGCTGCAACCATCCCTTCCAGGCCGTGTCCATCTATCCGATCTACGCCTACGAGGATGGCTGTACCCCTGTCCGGATCGCCGGAGCCAGCTTTGAAGAGGATGGCTTCAAGGTGGCGGTGGATGGACAGGAAGTGGAGCACACCTGGCCTGACTCCGAGGCGACCCCTCTGGACGTGGGGTATGCCGTCTCGGTCTACATGCCACCCCATGCCACTGGGAATGTCGCCGTGGAAGTGACCTCGGGGGGTGAAACCCAAGCGATTCCGGGAGGATTCACCTACGTCCCCTGCGATGGCGGCCTGAGGGTGGATGGGGCCTACCTGGTGGATGCGGACTACAACGGACTCGATTACGCCTCCCTGGCCGGCGGGGAGACCCTGCTGGTGTACGGGTGCGGGCTGGGAGCCAACACGGCGGTCAGCATCGGGGGCACCCCCGCCGAGATCCTCTTCGCCGATTGCACCACCTATCTGGAGGTGGCCGTCCCCGCTGGAGCCGCCTACGGTTCCGCCGTGGTCAGCCTCACCAACGACGCGGGGGTGGTCAACGAGGATGTGGTGGTGGACTACAACTGCGATGTCCCCACTTTGGAGGCCATCGACCCCATGTACCTGGATTTCCAGGGGGGCACGGTGGCCACCGCCTTTGGCTGCGGCTTCTACGACGACGGCGTGGTCCACACCACCGCCTACATTGACGTGGCCGATGCCGCCCAGGATCCCATGGGAGGGACCCCGGTGGAGGCCACCGTTTGGGACCCTTACACCCTGGAGCTGATCTTTCCCGCCCATGACCCCGGCCAGGTGGCCCTGACGGTGGTCAACCCCGATCCCGCTGACGTGACCGGAGCCACCCCGTGGAGCTTCAGCACCAGCCCCTCTCCTCTGGAGTACGTCGTCCCCACCAGCATCGCCGCCCTGGCTCCCGACACCGGCGCCTCCAGCGGCGGCTACGTGGTGGAGATCTACGGAGGCGGTTTCTTTGAGGGGACGACGGTGTGGTGGGGAGGAGTGGCCGTGCCCGAGAGCGGTTACACCATCGTGAGCGACACCCGCATCACCATTGCCTCCGCCCCGGGGGCCCTGGATGAGACGGGCATGGCCACGGTTTCCGTCGCCCATCCCACTGGGGGACAGGCGGACTTCACCTTCTACTACATCGACGACACCCCGTAGCTGAGGAGCCACCAGCGATGATGAAGCACTTGCTGGCCTGCCTTGCAGCGGGCCTCCTGATCCTGGTCACCCTGAACACCGCCTCGGCGGCGTCTCAAACCGGTGACATTCGCGGATATGTTTTTGGACCCGGTGGCCAGGCGGTCGCCGAAGCCCGAGTGATGGTGCTGGGAGGAAGCCTGTTGGGTTCCCGGGCCGTCCAGAGCAACTCCGAGGGGCAGTTCCGGTTCCTCGCCCTCCCCCCCGGCACTTATGAGCTGAAGGTGGAGAAGGAGGGATTCCGCTCCGAGGTGCGACGGGGGGTGAGGGTCAACCTGGACCGCACCACCACCCTGCGCTTCGAGCTGGCCCTGCCCACCACCGAGGAGACGGTGGAGGTCACCGAGACCCTGAGGGTCATCGACACCACCGAGTCGGCCATCTCCGAGTCGGTGGGAGTGGATTATTTCACCAACCTGCCGGTGGGACGCTCCTTCCAGGATGTGATCCGCACCCTGCCGGGCATCTCTGGCCGCATCGACTACGAAACGGGCGGTGAGTCGGCCGGCAACCCCAGCGTTCGAGGGGAAGGCCAGTATGGAAACAACTTCCTTCTGGATGGATTTTCCACTCGCGATCCTGCCACCCACACCTTTGGAAGCAACGTCAACTTCGACGCCATCCAGGAGATCACCGTCTTCACCGATGGGGCGCCCGCCGAATACGGCGATGCCACCGGCATGATCGCCAACGTGGTTTCCAAGAGCGGGACCAACGAATTCCACGGCAGCATCGGCACTGTCCTCAACACCTCCCTCTCCTGCATCCCCTACGACTTCATGGGCAAGGGGACCGGTCAATACAATCCCGAGACCGATACCTACGAAACGGTGGGAGGCGAGGAGGCCCCCAAGTGCGCCACCTACAGCATCCTCAACACCAGCGCTGGCAAGGAGGTGGAGACTCCCAAGCGGCGCCTGTTCTCCTGGGCCATCAACGGCACCCTGGGTGGGCCCATCGTCAAGGACAAACTCCACTTCTTCTTCGCCTTGGACTACGGGCGAGGCTGGAACCAGAACGAGGGCGCCCCCCTGTTGGATGATCCGGAGACTGAAGAGGTGGACCTCAATCCTCTTCGCCAGAAGAGCGTGTCCCATAACATGTTGGCCAAGCTCACCTGGTCTCCCATCTCCTCGGTCAACATCAACTACAGCTACATCAACAACGCCCGGGACATCCTCAACTATGCCGACGACCCCCTGGTGCAGCCCGAGGCCCAGACCAACTACGAGTCCAGCTCCCAGGTCCACAACGTCAACGGCCGCTTCTTCCTCAGCGACACCCTGGTGCTGGAGGCCAAATACCTTCGGAGCCGGGGAAGCATCGATGTGGTTCCCGCCTCTGGCAACACCTCGGACCCCTCCTACCACGACATCGTCACCGGGGAGTATTACGGCAACGCGGATGCTTCTGACCTCAACAGTCGCAACAGGGACGGGATCTCCGTCAACCTCTCCAAGTTCTTCCAGAAGGCGCTCGGGGATCACGAGGTCAAGATCGGCCTGGAGTACCACCACCAGCAGTCTGCTCGGGAGCTGAAGTACTCCGGCGATGTCACCTACACCACCGCCGAGGGCGTTGGCCCCGACGGCATCCCCGGCAACGATGATGATGCCCTGCCCATCCAATACACCGAGTACACTTATGTGGGCGACCTTTCCCACGACGGCTACAACCTGGTGATCTTCGGGCAGGACAGTTGGAACCCGGTGCCCTTCCTCACCGTCAACTACGGCCTGCGGGTGGAGCAGATTCGGCTCCTCCAGAACGAGGGGTTTGAGGTGGTGAACCAGTGGTACGCGGCTCCCCGCTTCGGCATCGCCTGGGACATCACCCGAGATGGCAAGACCCAACTGGCCTTCTCGGCCGGTCGGTATTACGACGCCAACGCCGTGGACTTCGCTGGCTGGGCCGACACCCGCTCCGCCTTTGCCTACACGGAATACACCTACAACGTGGCCAGCGGCGGCTATGACGTGACCTGGATCCAGGATCCCGTCTCCGATGCCGCCAACTTTGACCCTGAGCTGGTTCCCTACCACGCCGACCGGATGACCCTGTCGGTCAGGCGGGAGCTGTTCAAGGACTTCGCCATGGGCCTGCGCGGGGTGTACAGCAAGACCACCGACATCCCCGAAGACGTGATGACCTACATCGATACCGACTTCAACATCGAGTACGAAATCACCAACCCCAGCATCAAGCAGCGTCAGTACTGGGGAATCGAACTGACCGCCGAGAAGAAGCTCAGCAACGGCTGGCAGCTCCTGGCCTCCTACACCTACTCCCAGGCCAAGGGCACCACCCCCGGAAACTTTGAAACCGCCTCAGGGGGCAGCTTTGGTTCCGACGGCAACGAGGTGGGGGTGTTCCTGGACAACCCCGGTTCTTCAGCGGTGCGTGATGGCTTGATGGGCAGCGCCGACTCGGCCTGGATCCTGGATGGCCTGGACGGTTTGGGATACTGGTACAAGGATCCCGAGAGCGGGGAAATCACCTACAACCTGCAAGGATGGTACGGCTATCTCCCCTATCACTCCTTCCACAACATCAAGGTGAACGCCTCCTACACCTTCCCCTGGCAGACCACGGTGGGTCTGGTGGCAGAATTGGACTCCGGCCACGCCTGGCAGAAGAGGGGATATGTGTGGCTTTACGGCGATTACTACGCCTTCCCCGAAGGCCGCGGTTCTCGCAGCATGCCCCCCGTGTTCTACCTGGATCTGCACCTGGGTCAGGTCATTCCTCTCAAGAAGAGCGAGTTGGAAATCACCCTCGACTTCTTCAACCTGTTGGATCTCCAGGCCCCCATCACCTACTACGAGAACGATGACTCCATGCTGGGGCTGACCATGTTCCGCCAGCCCCCCCGCTCGGTGCAGGCCCAGGTTCACTGGAGCTTCTGAGCCCTGTTGAGAGCATCGCCCAGAAATGGGCAGCGTCGAGCCCATCTCCCCCATCGGCTCCGCAGACCATCCCCCCCTCTTCCCCTTCCGCGAACGGTGTCCTCTCCTTCCTCCCTCTCCCCGGTGGCCCCTTCTTTGGATGCGTCCCCGATGAGTTGGAACAGGCAAACCATCGAGCCATCAAAAAAAACCCACTCGTGCCATTTTGGGCAGGAGTGGGCCTCTACCGATTCAAATTAGTAACTGAAAAACCGTGACGACGGAGCTTCAGCCCTTCTTCTTGGGAGCGGGGACGGCCTCCATCCTCTCCGCCAGGTTCCTGAAGGGGCGAAAGTCCGGGGCGAAGTGACCGGGGGCCTCCCGCACATCGCCGGTGCGGGGATGACCGTACCGTCGGGGCTCCCGCCACTTGCGCTCAAAGCGCCCCAGCCCGGGGATGGCCACGGTATCACCCGCTGCCAACGCATCCGCCACCAGACCGGGAAGGGCGTCCAGCACCTTCTCCGCCTGCTGCTTCTCCAACCCCGTCTTCTTCGCCAGGGCCTCCACCAGATCGTCCTTGCCAAGTCGAGCCATGAGTGTTTCCTCCCTGTGACCGCCCGTTCCCTTATGGGCACCGTGAGGATGTTATTCTGCGGCTGGCCTCGGATTGCAAGCGCTTGCCGCCATTCAGGACGGGTTTTTTCGCCGTTTGCCCTTTGCCGAGGAAGGAGTCCGATTTGCTTTCATGACTGAAGCTTCTTCTTCCCATCAAACCGTCGTTGCCTTGGACGCCATGGGCGGAGATCACGGCCCCGAGGAAGCGGTCAAGGCCGCCGCCTCTCTGAGCTTGAGTCGCCCCGATCTCACCCTCATCCTGGTGGGGGACGAGCCGACCCTGACCGGAATCCTGGTGAAGGAGCGCTACGATTCGGGCCACATCGCCATTCGCCACGCCGAGGGATACGTGGGTCATGGCGACTCCCCCGGCCCGGCCCTGGAGGCCCGCCCTCGTGCGTCGGTGCTGGAGGCAGCCGGCCTTTTGGCGGCGGGGGAGGCGGACGCCCTGGTGACCTGCGGCTCCACCGGCGCCCTGGTTCTGGCGGCCTCGCGCCGGCTGGGACGGATTCCCGGCGTCAAGCGCTGCGCCCTGGCCGCCGTCTATCCCACCGAAGCCCTCCACGGACCCAAGGGGGATCCCTTCGCCCTTCTGCTCGATGTGGGGGCCACCCTTCACTGCGATGCCCGGGACCTGGTGATCTTCGCCGCCTTGGGTTCCGCATACGCCCGGGCGGTGTCGGGAAATCCATCCCCTCGGGTAGCCCTTCTGAGCAATGGCACCGAGGCGGTGAAGGGTCCCGACGAGGTGGTGGCCGCCCATCGCCTCCTCTCCTCTCACCCGGTGGTGGACTTCGCCGGTAACGTAGAGGGGCTGGACATCCCCAAGGGCACGGTGGACGTGGTGGTCACGTCGGGGTTCGTGGGCAACGTGGTCCTGAAGATGCTGGAGGGGATCGCCGAACTGGCCGCCGAGCTGGCCCGGGATGCCCACAGCCGAAAGTTCTTGTGGAGGATGGGGCTCACCATGCTGGGATCGGGATTGCGCCAGCTTCGAGAAATGACCGACTGGAGTCAGTACGGAGGTGCTCCCCTGCTGGGATTCGACAAGCCGGTGATCAAGGCCCACGGCCGCAGCCACGCCCCCGCCATCGCCAACGCCTGCAAGGTGGCCGCCAAGGTGGCCCGAGGCGATCTGCCCCGGGACGTGGAGAGATCCCTGTCCCACCTCCCCCCCCTGGTGGATGATGCTCCCCGAGGGAGGAAGGCATGAGCCCCTCCCCTTCTCGCCGGGTCTACCGCTGGGACATGGACAAGACCTATCTCCGCACCGAGTTCGACACCCTGGGGAGGATGGCCCGCATCCCCTTTGAGACCGCGTCGGACAAGGTAAACGTTCCTGGCTCGGCCGCCCTCCTGAAGGCCCTCCAGGAGCCCCGCCCCGGGGAGGCCCTGCCCTTTGTGTCCATCGTGTCGGGAAGTCCGATGCAGATGCGAAAAGTGCTGGAAGAGAAGCTGGTCCTGGATGGGATCCGCTGGGATGAGTTCGTTCTCAAGGACAACCTGGGGAACCTGGTGCGGGGGCGATTCCGGGCGGTGCGGGAGCAGGTGGGGTACAAGCTGCCTGCCCTGTTGCGGAGCCGGGCCGCCACCCCCCTGGAGGCCCGGGAGGTTCTGTTCGGGGACGACTCCGAAGCCGACGCGGTCATCTACTCCCTCTATGCCGATCTGGTGGCGAGGCGAATCCCTGAAACGGCCTTGGAGGACATCTTCAAGAAGGCCCGAGCCTGGTCGGGCGCCCTGCTCCTGGCCCGCACCGCCCTTCTCCAGATTCCTCCCGTCGATTCGGTGGAGGTCATCTTCATCCATCTGGACCGCCGCACCCCGCCGCACCGTTTCGCCCCCCTGGCGCCCCGGGTGGTGCCGGTGTTCAACTGGTTCCAGGCTGCCCTGGTGTTGTTCGCCCGGGGGCACCTGGACGCCCGCCAGGTGGTCCACATCACCCGGGTCTACCTGGAGCAGGCGGGGGTTTCCCCGCCGGTGTTGGCCAATCACTTCCAGGACCTGCTGCGGCGTGGGCATCTCCCCGCCCAGTCCGCCGAAAAGCTGGGGCTGCTCATCGGCGAGGACGAGGCCACCGAGGGGGCGCGGCAGGTGGTGTGGGCCTGCGTGAAGCGCTTCCGGGATCTCCCCACCCATCCCCGGTACCGGGCACCGACCGCCCCCGAGCCCCCCCCCGATTACCTCAGGCTGGTGGAAGAGGGGTTGACGGAAGGGAAGTAGGGGCGGCATTGGAAATTTCGTGTTGTCGGGTAAAACTCCGTCTTAGACGCGCATTTTTCTATCGAATTCTCACCATCTCCCTTCCAATCCGGAAAGTCTTACGGACACCTTCGCCCCGTTGACAGCCCTCGGACCGGGGCATAGGCTCCTCTCACCTGTAACCGAGGCGAAGCGCATGCGACGGTTTGATGTCTCGAAGATGGATCATGAAACCCTGGGGAAGTGGGAGGCAGAGCCCCCGTCTCCTTCCCTGTCCCTCCTCCGCTACCAGTTCACCCTGGACGTGATCACCCCCCCGGTGGGAGGAGGGGTGACTCCCTTTGAGCCCGACACCACCGACATCATCCGAGTCCCCTCCATCAAGGGGCACCTGCGGGCGTGGTGGAGAAGGATGCAGAGTCGGGACGAGATAAAGAACAGACCGGGGGACCTGTTCCAGAAGGAGGCCCGCATCTGGGGGGGCGTGGGGGTGAAGGGGGTGGAGAACGGGGAGGAAACGGAGAAGTCCCTCGCCTCCCCGGTGGGTCTGCGGGTGGAGATTCTCGCTCCGGGGTCGGTCCGGCCCTCGGGCAGGCACCCCTGGGACGGACTAAAACTCAAGAGCCTGCCGGAGTGGGAAACCAAAGCTCTGGGATATGCCCTGTTTCCTCTGCAGATTCCCCAGGAGGAGCGCAACCGGCGGTATGGCTCCGGCGACCTGCCCACCCGAAGCTACCGGACGGAGGTGAAATTTCGCTTGGACGTGACCTTGAAGCTGGGGGCGGGTGGGTTGGGGGAGGGTTCCGCCCAGGAGGTCCTCCGTTCTTTATGGCTGTGGATGAACCTGGGGGGAATCGGAGCTCGGACCCGGCGGGGGTTTGGGGCGTTGGCTTTGGTGGGGGCACAAGGGCCAGGTGTGGAAATCCCCGAGGAATGGAAGGAGGCCGTAGAACAGGCAAAGGCCCTCTTCTCTTCGGGTAGCGCCGATCCGACCCGGCTGAACGGGATCCTGGGTGCGTGGAACCTGCCTGCGAGCTCCGACCTGAGCCTCATGGAGGTATGGAAAAGCCCCACTTCCCCCTCCCGAGGTATTGATGCCCAAGGAGAACTGGTGGGACTGCTCCGAACCTTCCGGCAGGGGGAGGGTGTGGGTCGGGACCCTGGCAAGGGTACAGTGCCCGGTCACACTCGCTGGCCGGAGGCGGATCTATTGCGAAAACTCCTGCTCCCGGGGGGAGAAAGAGCCGTCGTTCATTCCAGTCCGGACGAGAAAAACCGCGGTGCTCCCCGAGCCGCCTTCGGCCTCCCCATTCAATTCCAGTTCAAGTCCTCCCAGACCAGGCAGGAACCTCGGGAGGTGGTGGAGATCCTGCCGATGAAGCCCACTCCAAACGGTGACAAGGACCCTACCCGCTGGCCCTCCCCGTTGTTCCTGCGTCCCATGCGAGTCAAGGAAGGGGTCGTTCCAGTGGTTTTCATCCTGGGTGAACCTCCGTCCTTGGTCCGTGTGAAATCCCATTCATCCATAAAGGTGCAGACTCCGACCGGTTCTCGCCCCGTCATCCAGGGTTTCCTGAATCCCAAGGGAGGGAATGCCCTTCAAGCGTTTGTCGAATGGCTCCGTAAAGACCAGCGCTACGCGAGGACCCGCCCATGACCCAATTCTACCTGGTCATTCACATCGGCCCCGTCGGCGGATTCATCGGCAAGGGGAGGCGCAGTCGGGATCTGTGGTGGGGGTCGACCTGGGTGGCAAAGTGTACCCGGAAGGTGGCGGAGGCCTTGCGAGAGGATGGGTGTGAGGTGGAGCTTCCTCAGGATCCAGAGCGGAAAAAAATCGCCAACCACATCATCGCCAGAGTGATCGCCCAAGACTCCCTGGAGGTGGAACAGCGGGTGAAAGAGGCTCGCCAGCGGGCCCATACCTGGCTGGCAGAAACCATGAAAGACAACGCGGCTCTGGCGACCGGGCTGGTGGATAAGAGGGCCCTTGATGCCCAAATCAACGCCATCCGAAGCGGCGACTTCATTGAGTTCCACGCCGGATGGGCTCCCGTTCAGGACGAGAACACCTCCTGGGGGGCCCGTACCCGCGCCCATGAGCTCGCCGCCGATTCCAAATCCCTGCGGGCCTTCTCTTCTGCGAAGGAATTCTCCGAAGATGGCCGCCTCAAGAGTGCCTTGGACCCCAGCCGGGACTCGGTGCTGATAAAAATGGGTGACCCGAAAAGTGAGAAAGGAGCCAAAGAAGCCAGAAAGAACCGTTTGGCCCGGGCCCGCAAAGGAATTCGCCCGGGAGAGGAATTGGACGCCCTGTCCCTGGCGAGGCGGATGGCGGTGTTTGCAGAAAAGGACGGGTCTGGCCTTGGCAAACTTCCCTTTCCTCCCCTCTCCCGAGTGACCGCCGAGCCCTGGTTGGGGGGAATCCTTCAGGACACGAATGGGAAGAGGTGGCTGGAGGAGATCAAGAGCGCTCTGGACGGCTTCAGCCACCGATCCGGAGAGGGGGGAGAAGAGTTCTTTCTTTGGTGTTCACCCTCCAAGGACCCGGGAAGGAACGGGGTGCCGGAGTTCTTCCCCTACGATGCCACCTTCCTTTTCGAAGGCTCGATGAATGCGTATCTTGACGATGCCAAGGAATTGGAGGCGACATTCGCCCAGGAGGATCTAGAGAGCATTCAGCCCAAGGTTGACGAGCTCCAGGACAAGTTCTCCTTCCCCGAGCCCTACTTCGCCCTCCTGACGTTTGACGGGGACGGGGTGGGTTCGGCCCTCGCTCTGATTGGGGATCAAAGCCAATACCAAGACGCCATCGCTAAAATGGACACGTTTGCCGACGACGCTGCCGGAGACATCGATGATCGGAGAGGGTACGCCTTCTACCTGGGAGGAGACGAGGGAATGGCCTACCTGCCAGCGGACGGTGCCTTGGAAGCCATTCAAGCCTTGGGTTCCCTGTTTCCCTCCTCATTGAACAACACTCCGGTCACCCTCTCCTTTGGCCTGGTCCTGGCCCATTTTCAGCATGATCTCCGGGCGCTGAGGCAGGAGGCCCAAGAGTCCCTGGCTTCGGCCAAGAGAGCGCGGAAAGATGCGCCTTCGCTGTGCAGCTTCCTGGAAATCCGGGAGATCCCCCGCAGCGGCGTTCCTCGCCGAATCACCGGGAGACTGGAGCCCCTGGTTCGCGATCTGGAGACGTGGATGGAGATGTATCTTGCAGGCTCCCTGTCCCGCCGCACCATCTCCATCCTGGAGAAATACCGGCACGCCCTGGGAGAGGGGTTGAAAAAGGACGACCCGTCGGGAGTCTCCCTGGCCCTCCACGCCGTCCGCAAGCAGATGGAGAGGCAGGGACGTGGAGGCGCGGAGGTGACCGCCATGGAAGCTCGCCTGGGTCGTATCAAAACCTGGGGCGACGTGGAAGAATTCGCCGACGAGCTCCTCATCGCCTCCCGCATCCACCGGGTGGCCCGCCAGAGGAAGCCCGGAGAGCAGCCATGACGGTCCACACCTTCCAATTTCTTCCCCACGGGCCCCAGGTGTTTGGAGAGGGGAACCCTCCCCTGGCCTATGTGCCTCCCGACGGCGTGAGGATCCCTCCCCAGGCCACGGTGGCAGGGTTTATTCGCACCCTGCTCCTGCAAGATTCGGGAGAGATCGATGAAGCCAAGGCCAAGGAAGCCCTGGAGAAGATCCGGGTGGGTGGGGTGTTTCTGGCGGATCTTTCCAATTCCGAAAAGCCAGCCCTGTGGGTTCCCCTTCCTGCCGACTTGCGAATGTCGGGGGCGAAAGACCAGGCACCGACCTGGCACCGGGCCCGTTTGGAAGCGAAGAAGACAGGGGAAGGGACCTTGGGGCCGATGGCGGCGGATGTGGAGGCTCCCGATCTTCTGGTTCACGTTGAAAGCAAGGTTGGAACGGAGAAGACCCGCTCCCCCAAGGTTCTCTTCCGTCCCCTAGAAAAACTCATTTTCTGGCATTTGGAAGAGAGTGAAGGATTGGGCCCCGATCCCCAAGGTTCTCTCCGTCCCCTCCAGACAGAAACCCGCATCCATGTTGCCCTCGATTCCGAGACCGGCACCGCCGAGGCAGGGGCCCTGTTCGGAACGGGGGGAGTGCGCTTTGCCGAGGGGTTTGGCCTCGTCGCCGATGTAATCGATGAAAGGGAGCAGGCAACCCCTTCTTCGGGGAGATCCCTCAAGGGCCTGGGAGGACGGGGGCGCCTGGGGTGGGCATCCTTCACCGGTGGCGCCTGTTTTCCATCTTTCGGAGGAGACATTGAGGACCGGTACAAGAAGAGGATCGCGAAGCTTTTGACCCCCCATAAAGTCTCCTGCCAATCCTTGGGTTTGGGTCTCCAACTCCTCACCCCCGCCTTTTTCGGCGACATCGCCTGGAAACCGGATTGGTCCCAAGTCGGCAAAGCCCTGGGACTTCCGGGAATCCTCACTCTCCGGGCCGCCTGCATCGACCGCTACGCCTTCCAATCGGGGTGGAACCTCAACAAGGAGATCCCCCGAGCGGTGCGACGGCTGGTACCCGCCGGCTCCCTGTATTGGCTTTCCTTGAATTCCGGTGGGGGAGATGCCCAGCAGAAGGATCTCATCCTGAACGCCTGCCAGACGCTGTGGGGTCAATCCCTGTGTCGGGCCCTTCCCGACGATCTTTCCAATTTTCTCGCCGCCCCTGCCCACGACGGATATGGGGTGGTCCTTCCCTTCCCCTGCCTCCTTCCCGACCCCGAGGTCCCATGAACGCCATCGCCACTGACAAAGACTGCCGCCTCTTCTTCCTCCACGCCCTGTCTCCCCTGCACGTCGGGGTGGAAGGAGGACTGGGGGCCATCGACATGCCCACCATGCGGGAGGTGCATACCGGCCATCCCATCGTTCCCGGCTCCTCCGTCAAAGGGGTGCTGAGGGACGCTGCCGTGGGCACCGGAGGAAGCCTCAGCCCTGCCATGCAAGCCGCCTTTGGACCGGGAAAGCTCAACGCCAGCGAGAATCGTGGCGGGCTGGTGTTCACCGATGCCCGCCTCCTCTGCCTGCCGGTGCGCTCCCTGGTGGGGACCTTCGCCTGGATCACCTGTCCTCTGGCGTGGGGGCGGTTTCAAGTGGACGCCGAGAGGGGGGGACGAACCGTGGACTCCCTTTCCTGGCCGACGGGCAGTGGAGACAACAACAGCAAGGTAAAGGTGAGCAAGGGAAGCGCCCTGACCTTCTCCATGGATGGGCCACCCAAAGAGGGAAAGGCTCCGAATCCCTCTTCCTCCAAGGTCTATCTGGAGGATTTCCTGTTCGAGGTCGCCGTGGACAGCATTCAACAGGGGGAGGGGGAGGTTGCCCCGGTGGCCGAAAGCCTGGCCAGACTCCTTTTCTCTGGGGATCCCACGATGTGGGAGTTTTTCAAGCAGCGCTTCGCGATGGTTTCCAATGATGTGTTCTCCTATTTTTGCCGCCTGGGAATGGAGGTGAGAACCCGGGTGCCCATCGACCGCAACACCGGAACGGCGGCCACCTCCGGCCCCTTCACCGAAGAGCTGATGCCGACCGAGACCGTCCTGTACGGGATGGTGGTGGGAAGAAACACCGTCCGGCCCAAGGAGGAGCGGAAGGACGGGACGAAGAGGGAGATGGAGCCTTCTCCCGCCGCCAGCCACCTGGAGACCCTGAGGAAGGCCATCCCCCTGTCCTCCGAACTGCGCTTCGGCGGCCACTCCTCGGTGGGCTTTGGTCGGGCTCGGTTCCACCTGATGAACGGAGGTTGACCATGAGCACCCTTCAGACCCTGGATCAGCGGATCGTGGCCGCCCTCCATCCTTTCCAAAAGGAGCTCGCCGACGGCGAGTCCCGCTCCGAGTCCCTCCCCCTGATGCTCCACCGCCATGGCCTGATGCAAACCATCGCCTTTCTGGAGTCCAAAGAAAATAGCGACCAGGAATTGGCCAACTGCCTGAGAACGGGAATCGCTGCAACCCTGGCCACAGCAAAGGCAGACGGTAACACGACATCAAAAAAGGAGAAAGCCACCGTCCTCGACTATTCCGCCATGGGTTTCGCCACCTACGCCCTCCATCAGGAGATGGCCATCCGGGTGGCGACCTGGATGAAGCGCATCGCGTCTGAGGAAGAGAAGAAGAAACTGGAGAACAAGGGCACCCCAGGCGCGGCTGGTAAGAGGCATTCATGACCCCCCTTTCCCCTCGTCCCCACAAGTCCCTCCCCGGCCTTCCCCACCACCCGGGCCTGTGGCTGGATCGCTGCCTGGCGGATTATTTCCGTTCTCCCAAAGAAGGATGGGTGGCCCGCAGAGATCTATACGAAAGAGCCATCCAGTCCCTCACCCTGGGGGTCAATCCCGCTGGCGACACCCCGGCAGTGCAGGTGTGGCGGGCCCTCCAGCCGGGTTGGAAGAGGGCGGCGTTGGGGGAATCGGGCTCCCTCACCGGGATCGCCTGCCGCGCCGTGGAGGTGGAAACCACGTCTCGCCTGCTCCTCCATCCCAACTCCGGTGGCTCCATCACCGAGGGTTCCATTCTTTTGCACCACACCTACGGGGTGCCTTACCTGCCCGGTTCGGCCCTGAAGGGGAGGGTGAGGCAGAGGCTATGGGACCTGGCAGGAGGAGGGCACGACCGGGATCCGGAAATTTCCAATCATCTCTTGGGATTCGCTCCTCGACCAGGCGAAGAGGGAGCCGCTTCCGCTTCCTGGCTGGAGTTTCTGGACGCGATGTGGATCCCTGAACTCCCCCAGGGCATTCGCACCCGTTGGAGTCCCCTGGCCTTGGACATCGTGAACCCCCATCATCCCCAGTACTACACCTCCAAGGGGCAGGGGCAGCAAGATCGCCCTCCCCCCAGGCCCACCGACGACCCCATCCCCGTTCACCGTCTCACCATCAGCCCCGGTACCCGTTTTCTCCTGGTGGTGCGCGGGCCAAACGCTCCCGAGTTCCAGAAGTGGCTCTCCTGGGTGGTCTACGATGTGCTTGTCCCCGCTCTGGAGGAGGACGGCCTGGGGGCGGTGACCCGGGTAGGATATGGGAGGATGAGCCGACGGGGCCCCCGACCGGCGGAATCGACAGCCCCTCCCCCGAGGAGGGCCTCCGTCCAGGCCCAGCCCACCTGGCAACGGGGCACCCTGTACCGCAATCCCGGCAACGGGGAGTTGTCCCTGACCACCCAGGACGGGAGGAGGGCCATGGCAGGGGGGACGGACGCGGCGACCCTGTTCGGGGGGCTTTCCGACAAGAGCCAAAAGGCCCTCAGGGATCGAAAGCCGGTAGGAGTGGAGGCCACGTTGGAGGCCTTGGGAAATCGGTGGATCCTCCGGGCTTTGCGGGAGGTTTTGTGAGCATGAAGGCCTCCCACCGCCAATGCTGACCCTGGCTGAGGCGGTAGAGATCTGGCTGCGGGGAGGAGAAAAGAGGATCCGTGGGTCGGGGCGCCCCCCTCCTCGCCGGGCCCTGTTCCTGGGGGCGGGATTCACCAAAAGCGCCTGGCGCGATTCCCCTCTGTTCAGCGACTTCAAACCGCTCCTGGTAAGAGCCCTGAGGAGGGCGGGAGCGTTGCTGCCGGAACTGACGGGGGAATGTATGCCTGCCACGCCTTCGACAGATGTCGGGGATCTGATTGAGCTGGTGGATCACCTCCTGGGGCGCCTGGCGGTGGCCCGGGTGGTGATGGCGGAGCCGGGAGGGCCGGTGTTTCACCTGGAAGATCCGATGGATCCCCAGCGCCGGCCCCCCAATCCTCGCTCTCCCTCGGCCTTTCGCCGTCAGAAGCCGTGGTGGGACGCCTTGAAACGTTATCCGCCCGGTCACCTGTCCCCATTGGATCCCAAAGGACCGGTGGTGCTACTGGGACGACTCATCGCTGAAGGGGCGGTGTGCCGTTCAGGATACCCTTCGCACCCATTCGGTGATGACGGTGGGGGTGGCGGGGATCGATCCGGTGACCTACAGGGCCTTTCGGCACCGGGCCCGAGAGTGGGAGAGAGAGGAGGCCCGACGTGGAGAGGCAAAAAGAAATTCCCCATCCTCCTTTCCCCATCCCCCCTGGGTGGCGACCGACTTCGCTCCAAAGCTACGGCTTTACAACATGATGACGGTGGAGAGGCCGATGGGAAGGGGCCCTCCTCGTTCCTCCGTATCCAGAGCAGGGGCGAACCGGGTTCTCCAATCTTCCTATGGAGGGTGGTGGCTGGATTGGGCCTTTTCCAAGGTACAACCGTCTGAAAGAACAGGTGATTTACCAAACAGGCATCTGGAAGACCTTCTTTGGGCGCAGTGGGAA
>CAYRTW010000017.1:0-39933 GCA_964426935.1 uncultured Rickettsiales bacterium | reverse complement strand
CGCAAACCCTCGGAATCAAACAGAAACATTCGATCTACCAGGTCCTGTTCCCGAAGTCCGGCAAAGGGTTCGGGTGGGAGGGCCCGGGTCTCCTCTCGAACCACCACCGTTCCCGCCAGCAGATCCCCCAGCCTCTTTTCCGCCGGATGAAAAAGGATGCACAGGAATCCCACCAGGGAGGAGCCGGGAAGGGAGTCCACGATCCTCCCCAGGTTCCGCAGCACCGATGACTCAAAGGTCAGGGGGAATCCCCCATCCCGCATCACCCGAATTCCCATCATCTTCTTGCCCGGCGTTGAGCCGTTGCTGGTGACCTCAAAGAACACGTAGTACCCCCATTGAACCAGGAAGGAGACCAGATAGACCGCTGCCAGCACCAGCGACGTCAATGCTCCCCCCAACTGGCCATCCTCCATCTCCTGGGTGGTCATGGCGCTCAATCCATCCACGGAGGTCAACAGGATGAAAATGAGGAGAATGGCGATGCACCCGGTGACAAACCCGGCAATGAGCTGATCCACCACCGCCGCCAGGGCGCGACTGCCCACTCCCGCCAGGGGAAGGGAAAGAGCCACATCCTCAGGTGTGGGGATCACCACCCGGCCCTCAAGGGAGGACGGGGAGGAGGAGGGAAGGTAGGAATCACTCATGGGGGGATGGTATCCCGATTGCGGGAAACGGGAAACGAAACCCCCTTCCCTTGCAGCGTGTATGCTCGGCCCACCATGCCTCCCACTTCGCTGCGCCAGCGCATGAACACCTCCCTCGCCCGACTGGAGGCCCTGGTCATCCAGGGGAGTGCCCGCTCCTCTCGCCCTCTATCCTTCATGGAAATCGAAGATCTGGCCGGATTGTACCGATTGGGGACCTCCTGGCTGGCCCAGGCTCGGGGTTCGGGGAGGGACCCGGAGGGGACCCGGCGTCTGGAGGCCCTGCTGGCTCGGGCCCACGCCGTCCTCTTCCAGCCACCCCGGGGGCGTCTGGCCCTCCTCTCCTTTGCTGTCCATGATTTCCCCGAGGCGGTTCGCCGCACCTCCAGGTTTCATGCCCTCGCTGCTCTCCTGATGCTTGCCGGGGGCGTCCTGGCGGCTCTGGCCACCTCACGCTACCCTGATTTGGGGTATTCCCTGTTGACCGGCTTCTATCCTGAGGAGTCGGTTCACGCCCTGCTTCAATCGGAAGAGGCCCGTTGGGACCTGGTGACCCTGGGGAGGGATCGGGATCAGACCGCCAAGACCGCCTTCGCCATGAGTCTCTTCTCCCACAACACCCAGGTGGGGTTCGCCGCCCTGTCCACCGGGATCCTCCTGGGCATTCCCACCCTGCTTCTGGTCCTGTTCAACGGCGCCGTGCTGGGCTGCCTGCTGGCGGTCTATCACCAAGCGGGGATGGCCGCTCCCCTGTGGGCCTGGATCCTTCCCCACGGAGTCACCGAGCTTCTGGCGGTCACCCTGGCCTCAGGGGCGGGACTCTCCCTGGGTGCGGCCATGATGGATCCCGGCCGGCGCACGCGGCAGGTTGCACTCAGGGAGAGGGGGAAGGACGCGGTGCTGCTGGCCCTGGGGTTGATTCCCATGATGCTGTTTGCGGGAGGAGTGGAGGCCTTCGTGAGGCAGTCCACCTGGGGAAGCCCGGCCCGCTTCGCCTTCGCAGGGGCGACGGCCCTGTTCTGGTTCTTGTATCTGGGGAGGCCGTGGCGGTGGAAGTGGAGACCCGTTCGTCCTCCTAGCGACCCAGGACCCCCAGGGAAGGGGACGTCCGGTTGAACACATTGGCCTTGTGCCATTCGAGGTATTTCTGAAGAGGGAGGCCGGATGCTGAAGTTCCGGGGGGAAGGGTGAGCCTCTCGTAGACCGTCTCCTTCCCGAAGTAGCGCTGCATGAGGGGATCGTTCAGCACCAGCCGTTGCAGGGGATCGGCCCGGTGGATCTTCATCCCCCCGTTGACCGTCAGCAGTCCCCCATCGAAGGCTTTGTCATGAACCGGACAGGCGGCGATGCCGTTGCGAGGATCCAGGCGCTCCTCGTCGGTGGAATCCACCCACGACTTGATGTGAGAGGCGATGATCAGCCCCCGCTTGGGGAGTTCCCGGGCGGAAAACCCACAAAAGCCACAGGACAAGGCGTAGTTGCGGAGGACTTCTCGGGCGAAGCGGTCTTGTCCCCGGCGGACCCGTTGTTCCAGGAGATAGGTGGTTTCCTGGGAAGGCATTCCCAGTCGCGCCGCCATGTCCTCGGCCTCGGGCTCCCCCTCTTCCAGGGCCTTGTCCATCCACTGGGACCGGATCTCGTCTTGTCCCAGCAGCCCCGTTCCTCCCCAGATGTCCCGATCCAACACGTCAGGAACGGAGTTTTCTCCCAGTCCAGCCTCCCGGGCTCCCCGAATCACCCGATCATAAAGCTCCTCAAACCGCTCCGGCTCTCGGCACAGGCGGATGAACAACTCGGGCTCGTGTCGGGCACCGTTCTTTCGCGTTCCCTCCAGGTTCAGCATCTTGGAGGTGAGGGAGCCAGGGCTGCGGGCCAGGGCATGGGCCAGGGTGGAAACGTTCTTGGGGAGAAGGTGAAGGTTGCCCCCACCGAAGCGATTGGGTTTCACCACCTGGAACAGGGCGAAACAGAGAAGGACCTCCACCGGGAGGAAATCCTCCTGCCTCACGCCGGCGGGGAGGGGAGGCCGGGCCTTGATTCGAAGCCATTGTTCCCGGGCCTGCTCCCCTGTCAGGTCGAGAACCTCCGTCAACCGATCCACCATCTCCGGCCCTTCCTTGTCCGTCACGCTACCAGGTAGAAGGGGGCGACGGACCTTCGGAGGGCAAAAAGAAGCGCGGATCCAGGTTTGACCCGAATCCGCGCTCTTTTCACCTCAACTCAGGGAGTCGAGAAGGTCTAGAAGTATACGTTGACGCTCAAGTTGGCGCTGGTCGCCCAGGGACTGGTTCCACCCTCTCCCCAACCGGTGGGGGTCAGGTAGCGAATCAACCGGGCGTCCAACTCCATGTCGGCGCGGTGGCCCAGGTTGAAGCGCACTCCACCACCGATGTGGGGACCTATCGCCACTCCCGCCAGTTCAGCCCCACCTTTGTTGGAGAAGTCATAGCGGAAGACATCTGCAGACAGCCCGGCAATTCCCACCAGTCCCACCGGAACTACCCCGGGGGTGTGGAAGGCCAAGGAGGCCTGGATGGGAATCTGGAGGTGACTGGCATCGGGATCCATGCCTGCATATAGACCGGCTCGCAGCTCCAGCCCCACCGGCTCATTCATTCGATAACGGAGGTTGAACAGGAACCCGGGGTCGGCAAAGCCGGTTCCACCCGGGTTGATCCCCATGGTCGCTCCCAGGCCGAAACCAACGCTCAGTCGGTGCTGCCTCAGGTAGCCCTTGGGAACCTCCACCTCCACCGAGGGGCCATATCCATCGGACTGGTAGTAGTAATAGACGCCCCCCCGCACCACGTAGCGGGGCTGGATCACAATCACCCTCCTCACCCTCTTTTCCCGGCGGGGCCTGGCCTGATGCGAGGCGGCCTCCTGGCGAACCTCGGGCGAGGGGAGTTCGCTTCCCGGCAGAGAGGCGCCCGATTCCTGGGCCTGCACCGGCACCGACAAGACGGCGAACAGGGCCAGGAGGGAGGGGAGGACGAAGCTCTTGATATCAAAAAAACGCATGACGACACTCCAAGGGGCGGGCTCGGCCACAATAAGCTGCCCGCTGCAAGAACCGTTCGGGGCTTCATACGATGAAGGCTCCTGAACGGTTACTACCCTGCAATCCCAATAATCATCCTTGGCGCGATAGCTTGTTTTCCTGACAGATAAACCCAGTTCATTTCTCCATCGGCCCGGAAAGGCGGTGACACCATAGCAGCGCCGCCCCCATGGGTTCTCCTCGGGCGATCCCCTTGCCGGCGATGTCCAAGGCGCTGCCGTGGTCGGGGGAGGTGCGGACGAAGGGCAGCCCCAAGGTGATGTGAGTGGCGCCGCCGGGGTCCAGGGTCTTCACTGCCACCAACCCCTGATCGTGGTAGCAGGCGACCACCCCGTCGAACTCTCCCTGAACGGCCCGGGCGAAGAGGGTATCGGCAGGAAGGGGACCCACCACATCGACTCCTTCCCGCCTGGCCTTGGCCACGGCTCCTTCCAGAACCTCTTTTTCTTCAGTGCCCAGATGCCCCTGCTCTCCGGCGTGGGGATTGAGTCCGCACAGGGCCAGACGGGGAGAGACCACTCCAAAGCGCTCCACCAGGGCGCGATGAAAGGTCTGAATCACCTCGTCAGGTCGAGAGTTTCGCACCGCATCAGGAACTCGATGAAGGGGAAGGTGGGTGGTGAGGAGGGCCACCCGCAGCCGTCCCCCCAGAAAGGTCATCACCTCCTTCCCCGAGCAGCCCGCCAGGGCGGCCAGGTATTCGGTGTGGCCGGGATGGGGGAATCCGGCGTCCAGGAGACGGGCCTTGGTCAGGGGGGCGGTCACCATTCCTGAAAAACGTCCGCCCTGGATCCCCGTCACCGCCGTCGCGATGGCTGCCACCTCGGGGAGATTCTCCCAGGGGGCAGGCCCAGCCGCCTCCGGCTCTTCCACGGTCACCGTTTCTCGCCAACCCGCCCAGGAAATGAGCCGTGCCGCTGCCGCCCACACCGACTCGGGTCCCAGCAGGGTCAACGTTCCCCCATCGTTCCCCGCCTCCACCCAGGCCCGGGCCGCCCTCATCCCCACCTCAGGGCCGATCCCCCGCGGATCCCCCAACGTGATGGCCAGGGAAGGCCGATGGACGGGGAGGCTCACGGCCGGGCGCCGCTCTCCACAGGCACCTTCTGCCCCTCTCCCCCTTTCGCTGCCGACGGGAGATGGATTTCCACATGGGATTCCCGCCGCGCCTGCTCCACCCACTGTTGGAGGGCCTTTTCCTGCCGCTCCCGGTACAGCTCATCGGCGATGTCGTTCTTCATCTCCTCAAAGGTACCTACCCCAGAGCTTCGCCTCTCGGTCACCGCCAGCAGCCATACTCCTTGAGGGCTGTCCAGGGGAGGGGTCAGGCCCCCCTCCGAGGGCAGGGCATCCACGGCGGATCGGAAGTCGGGGTTGAGGTCGGCGAGGCGCACCCATCCCGAGTCTCCCCCCGCTGCGGCGTTGGGAAGAACCGAGGAAGCCCGGGCCACCTCCGCAAAAGGCTTGCCCCCGGCCACCTCCGCTCGAAGCTGGGCGGCCCGGGCCAGGGTGCTCTGCCGTCCACCGGGGGCGTCGGGCTCATCCCTCAGAAGGGCCATGAACAGGTGGACCTGGGGATCGGCGGGGGCGTCGGCGGTCTTGCGAACGTAGGCACTCCGCAGGTCGGCGTCGCTGATGTCTACCCGGGACATGACCTCGGAACGAATGAAGGTCTGGCTCCGCAGGTCCTCTCGCTGATCCTTGATGAACTGGTCCCAGGTGAACCCCTGGGCCTCCACGGCTGCCCGAAGCTGGGCCTCGGTCATGCCGTTGCGCTTCTGGATGAACGCCAGATTGCGCTGAAGATCCGCCTCGGAAACCTGGATGTTGGCCCGGTTCATGGCCTGTTCCATCAGTTTCATGCCGATGAGCCTCTCCACCACCTCCTCACGAAGGATTTTCAGATCCTCCGCTCCCATATCAGGCTGACGGACCTCGGCCTCGGCGTCCTGGACCTCGGAGAGGAGGATGAGGTCCTCCCCCACTACCGCTGCCACCCTCTCCACGACCTCTCCCTTGGCCTCGGAGACCAGGGCCAGGGCTCCCATCAGACTTGTCACAAAAACCCACCGCACCATCACCTCACCTGGAACCGACCGGTTCCCATCAAGATCGGGGGGCATCCTACCCCCAGCCCGGCCCCCCCGCCACTGGCTTGTCCTGAGGCCCGGCCCTCCCGCCTTTTCGGAGCCATTCTGGTGAGGTCAACGGCCAGATACATCACCCCGTTCCCCCTCCTTTCCACCCGTTGACTCCTCCGACGGAGGGCTCCACACCAGTCGTCCTTCCCGGCAACAGCGGACCCGATCCATCACTTCGGGATGGAGACGCAACCCTCCCTCCCCCATTTTTCCGGTGAGCCATCGGGCCCAGGCCCCATCCACTGCCCGGGTTTCCGCCGCCGCCGCCGCCTCCCTCTGCAACTGATCGAAGTCCGGGGCATGTCCGGATCGCCTTTCCTGAACCACGAACAGATGAAACCCGTAGGGAGAGCGAACCACTTCAGACACCCGGCCCTCGGGGAGCCTCCCCAGCACCTCGCTCATGAACGACGGCATGGACGGCAGGGTCCTCCACCCCAGATCTCCCCCTCGGACGGCTTCGGGGGCCCGGGACATCTCCCTGGCCACCCGAGCGGGCTCTTCCCCAGAAAGAATTCGCCCCCGGGCCTCCTCGGCCACGACCGCTGAATCCAACAGGATCTGCACCGCCCGGACCTCAGGCACCGGCTCCTTCGGCAGCGACAGGATCCTCTCCTTGACTCGCCGAGCGATCTCCGAAGGATCGCCGGCAACCTGGGCACGAAGCTCCCCTCTGACCGCCTCCTCGACCCTCTCCCGCACCATGGCATTCTTCACCAGACGCAGGTATCCCGCCTCCCCTCCTGGAAATCCCGCCACCGTTGCTGAAAGGCCGTTGGGATCTCCCTCTCGCAGGGCTCCAATCTCCCTTTCCAGATCCGCTTTGCGCGGCTCCATCCCCCTCCTCTTTCCCTCTTGAAGCAGCACCACCTCCACCACCATCTCGCTGAGCAGAGACGACAGAAGAGCCTCTCCTCCTCCCTCTGTCGGTTGAATGCCCGAAGCGGTCCGTACCGCCCAGCGGGCTTCAAGATCCTCCACCGTCACCTGGATCTCGCCCGCCTCCATGAGGACGGAAGACCCCGCCGATGGTTCCATACTCTTGGGGGAACAGGAGGCCAGGATTCCCAATGCCCACAAGGCCCCGGTCAGGACCCAAAACCCCCGCCAGGACGTTTCCCTGACGGCGGTCCCCACCGAGCAGAGGGCATCTGAGCACAGGGGGTCGGTCCACTCAACAGGGGAGGGCCCGCCCCCGTCAACGGAAAAAGGACGGAGGGGGAGAAGACACACGGGAGAGGGGAGGAGGGGAGAGGAGGGCTGCGGAACCTCCCCCAGGCAATCAGACGGCCCGGAGGAGGACGTTCACGCGGAAGGCTCTAGTGGGCAGCGGGAGGAGCCGCCGGGGGAGGAGCGCCGGGAGCCGGGGCCGCCTCGCCCTTGTTCATGCCCATTCCAGGAGGAATGGGGTGCATTCCGGGAGGCATTCCCCCCTCGGCGCCGGGCATCTGGATGGCTCCCCCGGGCATCGGGCCCCCCTCTTCGCCCTCTTCACCACCGGGCATGGGCAGACCACCGGGAGGGGGACCGGCCTTCTTCTCGATCTTGTGGGCCTCCAACTTCTTGTCGTCCATCTCGATCTTGGCTCCCTGACGGAGCTTGGCCACGTAATTGTCATACAGTTCCTTGTACTTGTCGCTCTTGACCTTGCGGAGCACCGAGCTCTTCATCTGGTCGAAGGTGCGCTCCACCTGCTCCCTCTTGTTGGCCACCATGATGATGTGGAAACCATCGTCGGCCTTGATGACCTGGCTGACCTGGTCCTTCTCCATCTTGAAGGCCTCGTCCACGATCTTCTGATCGATGCCGGGCTTGCCCTTCTGGGAAACGAAGCCCAGGTCTCCACCCCGCCGGGCGTAAGGTCCCTGGGAATACTTGATGGCCAGATCCTTGAAGGAATCGGGCTTGGCCTGGACCTCTCCTCGGATGCGATCCGCCTCCTTCTTGGCGGCGGCCTCGTCCTGGCCGGGCTGGATCTTCACCAGGATGTCCTTGATCTGCACCTTGGCGGGCACGATGAAGTCGTCCTTGTGCTCGTCGAAGTACTTCTTCAACTCGTCATCCGAGATGTCGCCATTCTTGATGGTCCCGTACACCTCCTTTTTGAGGAGGGTGTTGACCATCATTTTCTGGATCTTGGGGTCCCGGTCGATCTTCTGCCGAACCGCTTCCTGATAGAGGAGCTTCTCCTCCACCAGTTTGTTCATGACTTCCTTGCGGGCGGCGAGATCCATGGCCTGATCGTTGGGGCCCCGGCGGGACGCCATCTGATCGAACTCCTTGGCACCCACGGCCATGCCATTGACATGGGCCAGGGGCTCGCCGATGTCCTCGGTGCCGCCGCCGCTGAAGTCCTGATTACCACCACCCGTGCCGCCGCCACTACAGCCCGCAAGAGCCAAGGTCAGCAGGGAAACCGCAACGATATTCGAACTGAACCGCATCGAAACTCTCCTCAGAACCCGCCCGCCGATGATGGGCTGCGGGATGGTGGACCAGCGATAAGAGGTGACCCTCTCGCAAAAGAGGCGCAGTGCTAACACAAGCGGCCTTTCATCGCAAGGCACGCGATTCACCTCCTCCTCCGGGTAGCAGGCGCAACAGCACGCGCTTGAGGAGGGGGAGGGGATCTTTTTTCTCGTCCTTGCTCATCTTTACCGTCAGGATCCCTGCGGGGGACAGCCCCAACCGGGCGGCGTTCCCCAGGACCAGCTTCGCCAGCCGTTCCGGTGCCACCGGGGTGGTGGCGTCGAATCGGGCCTCAACACCCGAGGGGATGCCTTTCATCCTCACCACGCGCAATTTTCGGGCCATCACCTTCACGCGGATGAGCTCCACCAACCGTTCCACCGGCTGGGGCACCCTGCCATACAGATCCTCCAACTCTTCGGTGACCTGCACCGCTTCTCGCTCCGACAGGGCTCCACTCAAGCGCTTGTAATAGAGGAGGCGGTCCCGCTGATCGGGTACATAGTCACTGGGGATATAGGCCTCGCAGGCGATGTCGATGTCGGTGTCAAAGTCCGCCTCCGCCCTTCCCTCTCCTCGAAGGTTTCGCACCGCCTGATCCAGCAGATCCATGTATGTCTCGAATCCCACCGCAGCGATATGCCCGGATTGATTCCTGCCCAGGAGGTCCCCCGCTCCTCGCATCTCCAGGTCATGGGCTGCCACCTTGAACCCCGCTCCCAGGTCGGCGTGATCCTGGAGCACCTTCAACCTCTGCATGGCCTCGGGACGCAGAGCCCTTCCTGGGGGAACCAGCAGGAATGCCTGTCCCCTCACTTTGCCCCGCCCCACCCTTCCGCGAATCTGGTAGAGCTGGGCCAGTCCGAAAGCGTCTGCCCGATTCACCAGGAGGGTGTTGCAGTTGGGGATGTCGATGCCGCTCTCGATGATGGTGGTAGACAGGAGCACGTTGAAGCGCCTCTGCACAAAACCCACCATGATTTCCTCTAATTGCGGTCCGGCCATTTGTCCGTGGGCGATTCTCACCGACACCCCTGGCACCGTCCGTTCCAAGAACTTCCCCATGGCGGCGATGCTCTTGACCCGGTTGTGGACGAAGAAGACCTGCCCACCCCGGCGCAGCTCGTTCTCGATGGCCTCCTTGATGCGGGAGGCGGAGAACCGGGCGACGTAGGTTCGCACTCCCTGACGTCCCTCCGGCGGGGTGACGATCAGGGACAGGTCTCGCATCCCCGCCATGGCCATGTGGAGGGTGCGAGGGATGGGAGTGGCGGTGAGGGTGAGCACGTCCACGTTCTTCCGCAACTCCTTCATCTTTTCCTTGTGCTTGACCCCAAAGCGGTGCTCCTCGTCGATCACCAACAGGCCCAGGTTCCGGAACTTCACGTCCTGGCTGAGGAGCCGGTGGGTTCCCACCACCACATCCACCTTGCCTGACGCCAGGTCGGCCACCACGGCCCGATCCTCCTTGTCGGAGAGGAAGCGGGACAGCATGGCCACCTTCACCGGAAATCCCTCCAGCCTTTCCCGAAAGGTCTGGTAGTGCTGAAAAGCCAGGATGGTGGTGGGGACCAGCACCGCCACCTGCCGTCCCCCCTCCACCGCCTGAAAGGCCGCCCTCATGGCCACCTCGGTCTTGCCGAAGCCCACATCCCCGCAGAGGAGGCGGTCCATGGGCTTGTCTCCCCCCAGGTCCTTCTGAACCGTGGCGATGGCCTCCAACTGATCCTCGGTCTCCTCATAGGGAAACGTCGCTGCAAACTGGGTGTACATCGTTCCTGGGGGCGCCAGGGGCTCCTTGCGGGCCACGGCTCGGGCGGCGTGGAGATCCAGCAGCTCTTGGGCCAGCTTCTGGACCGCCTCCTCGGCTTTCTTCCGGCGGGTCTTCCAGGTGGCGCCTCCCAGCTTGTCCACCAGGGGCTCGCTTCCCTTGGGGCCTACCCATCGGGTCAGTTGGTCCAGCTTGTGAACGGGGACATAGAGGCGGTCCCCATCCTGGTACTCAAGCAGCAGGTAGTCGTTCTCTGAGGTCCCCACCGACAATCGGGTCAGGCCGCGAAACACCCCGATGCCGTGGCGGGCGTGGACCACCCAGTTCCCCTCCTTCAGATCGGAGAATGAAGTGAACACCGCCCGAGTCGAGGCCGGAGGAGCCCCTCGACTGCCGCCCCTCCGCCCCAGCACCTCCTGTTCCGCCACCACCGCCATCCCTGCGTCCTTCCACAGGAATCCTCGCTGTGGAGTGGTGGGGAGGACGACCGCATGGTGGGGGGTGGTCTCCCACTCTCCCGCCGAGGCCAGATCCAATTTTTCAGGCTTCTTTTCCTGAACCAGGAGCCGCAGGGGATATCCCGCCAGCATCTCCCCCGTCTGTTGCGCCTGGGCCCGGGAGCGGCTTCCCAGCACCGCTCTCACCCCTCCTCGGTGCCACCCGGTCAGCCTCTTGACCAGGGGGATCAACATTCCTCCCTCTTCCTCTCCGCGCTGGCCCAGGATCTCCCCACGCAGCGCTCCCAGATCTTCGGTGATCATGCGAAGAGTGGAAACCCCCTCCTCGGTGATCAGGTGAGGGAGAAGGATGCGCCCTCGCTTGGAAAGTTCCTGCGAAAATTCAGCAACCTCTAGAAACAGGCCCCCCGGATCGGGCACCAGGGCCTCTTCAGCAAGCTCCTCGCTCCACGCCCCCTGAAGACGGGTTCGATGGTCCCGCGCCGCCTCTCTGACGTTTTCCGACTGTTCCACCACCAGGGCACCCCGAGGCCCCAGGTAGTCGAAAACCGTTTCCAATTGTGGGTGAAACAGAGGCAGATAACATTCGATCCCCGCGAAGTAATACCCTCTCTCCAGTTGCTCCTGAAGGGCGATGCGGTGACGGGGAAGGACATGCCGTTCCAAACACAGCCGGGACGATTCTTCCTTGCCCCTCCGTATCGCCGCAGGGGTCAGCACCTCCTCCCGCATGGGCAGCACCTGGGCCTCGGAGAGATCTGCCCCCACCGAGCGCTGGGTATAGGGATCGTAACGCCGTATGGCGTCCACCGTGTCTCCCCAGGATTCAAATCGAAGGGGGGCTCCGTAGAGGGGGGCAAACACGTCCAGGATGTGCCCTCTCACCGAAAAGCATCCCCGATCCTCGGTACGGTCGGTGGATAGATACCCTCCCTCCACCAGCCGGCGCAGGAAGGTCTCCCGATCCAGGTTCTCCCCCTTCACCACCCAATCGGTGGCCCGATCCAGGGCTTCTCGGGGAATCACCTTCTTGAGGAGGGAGGACGCCGAGGCCACCACCACGACGGGCTGTCCCCCTTTCAGGGTGTGGAGCACCTCCATCCGTCGCCGGGTCACCTCGGAGTGGGGGGAGACTCCCGAGTAGGGGGTCACATCCCAGTCGGGATAAAGCAGCACCCGTCGGCCTGTGCCCGGGGTCTCCACCAGGGAGGTACCCGTCCCGGGATCGGAGAAGTAGAAGCGCAGGTCGTTGAAGCTCGCCTGAGCCGCCTCGGGAGAGGGGGCCACCCACAGGAGGGGGCCGGAAATCTTCCCTAAAGCCGCCAGGGTCAGCCACGCCCCCGCCGACCCGGAAAGTCCTTCGATGGAAAGGGCCCCTCCCCCCTCCACCCGGGAGGTGATGTCGGCAAGGGTGGGAAGGAAGGCTCGGCGCATGGGGGTTGCCTGGGGGCCCCCTCCTCTTCGGCGACGGATGCTACCGGCAAGGAGGATGGAGGGAAAGGAGCGTATACAAGAAAACAACCCTCCGCGATGTCATCCGGTGAGACATGAAATCATTTACGATCCGATGCTTGATTTCGAATCACAAATTCATTCACCCTTTCCCATTGTTGATACAGCCAGCGAAGGATTTCCTCCCGATCCTCGCGGGGGACCGCTGTCTCCCTCCAGAAGAGGATTCTCACCCGGGAATCAAGGAGTCTTCCCTTCCACAAATCGGAGAACCGGGTGGCTCCTTCAAAACCGGCATGAGCGCAAAACACCACGTCGGCGTGGGGGGCTGCCTGGATCAATCCCACCGGGCCCCCAGGCCGGGGAGGAAGGACGTGTTTCATGGCGGAGGCTGCCTGGAATCGCGTCGGGTCTCCAGCTTCCTGCAATCGCTTCAACGCTTTCTCGCGACGACCTGGGGTGAAGCGGGTACCCTCAGGAAAAATCAACACGCCCTCATGGTGCTCTAGATCCTGGGCCAGGGCCTGAATCGCCTCTATCTCTCGGAGGGGCTCTCCACCGTCTCTGTTCACAAAGTGATTGGGCAGGCGGCTTCCCACAATGTCCAGGCAGGGATCCCATCTCAGCTCCTGCTTGACCACATACCGCAACCGGTATCGATGGCGATGAGACACGATGGCAGCGGGAATCAGGGTGTCGGCGGTGCTGGCGTGTCTCACCATGAGGAGCAGGGGATCTCCAGTGAAACAATCCTCTCCTTCTACCGACACCGAAATTCGATACAGCCTGACCACGCCCCAGAACATCTGCCCCGCCCACCAGCGCTGCAGGGCGTAATGGGAGGCAAGCCACTCCTCTCCCTTCCTGTTTCCCGTGTGTTTCAACCACAGCCATCCCGCCACGCCGACGCCGATGCATTCATGGACCAGCACCCATAGGAGGGCCAGGAGCATTCGCACCCTCGGCCAGCGCCCGATGGCGGGGAGGTCGGCGGCTCCCGCCAGGACCAGGAGCAGGGGAAAGAGCCCCACCACCAGGAGCAGACCCACCGTCACTCCTCCCACCGAAATCATCCGCCGCGCGATGGCTCTCATGGTCACCAGCCTCCGTGCCCCAGAGCCTATCTCATGTGGACGTTGACGCCCCAGGGTGGCCCGTCGATAATTCCCTCACCAGGAGGACCAGGGGATCCGGCCTCACCGGGCCCCGGGGTGTGGCCATGTCTCTGCATATCCTCTCCGAATCCCCGGCTCCTCAGCACCCGGCCTTCAACCGCACCGATCAGCTGGTGGAGGGGTGGTACTGGGCCCTGCCCTCCCGAGAGTTGAAGAAGGGGCAGGCCCGAGCCCTGTCCATGCTGGGGCGGGAGCTGGTGGTCTACCGGGGAGAGGACGGGGCGGCTCGCATTCTGGACGCCTTCTGCCCTCATATGGGAGCCCACCTTGCCGAAGGGAGGGTGGAGGGTACCGGAATCCGCTGTTTCTTCCACGACTGGAAGTTTGATCCCGAGGGCCGATGTGTGGACATTCCATGCCAGGAAAAACCGGTCCCGGTGCGGGTGCGAAGCTGGCCCGTCGAGGAGCGCTACGGGATGATCTGGCTATGGACGGGTGAAACGGCCAGGAAACCGGTGCCCTTCGTTCCCGAACTGGAGGGTGTGGAGTGTGACGCCGCCTTCGGCAATCGCTTCGTGAAGAATTGCCATCCCAATGTGGTGATGATCAACGCCATTGATGCCCAGCACTTTAATTCGGTTCACAACCTGCCTGTGCGCCTGCGAATGGACGCCACCCGGTTGCATGACAACGCCATCCAGTTCAGCAACGGCACCCGAGTAGAAGAAAAAAGCCTGTTCACCCGATTCATCGCCCGGTTTTATCAGGGCTCCCTCACCTATTCCATGTGCTACTGGTTCGGCACCACCGGCTCGGTGACGGTGGGCCCGGATTTCATGCACTTCCATATCGTCTTTGCCTTGAGGCCCACGATGGAGGGGCATACCGAAGGCCAGACCCTCCTTCTCACCCGGTCCCGCAAGGGCCCCTGGGGGTGGTTGTTCAACCGCGCCGCCCTGTTCGCCACCCGGCTGGTGGGGGATCACTTCGCCAAGGGGGACACCCGGGTGTTCCAGACCATTCGCTTCCAGTTCCGCACCCCCATCAAGGCGGATCAGGCCATTCTCCAGTTCATCGACCACCTGGACCAGCAAAGGGTGGTGCGGTGGGGATCGTGGGAGGATGCGGGCTCCCCCCGGAGAGGCGAGGCCCTTTCGTGCCTTCCCTGAAAGCCAGGGTGGTCGCCGTCCCCTCCCTGGAGGAAGCCCAGCGGCGTCACATGTACCACCTCTTCGGCTCCTATTACGACGGAGTGACTGAGGAGCGGTTTCGCCAGGATCTGGCAGGAAAGGACCACGTCATCCTGCTCTCCGAGGCGGGAAGCGGAACGCTGCGGGGCTTCTCCACCCTCAAGAATCTTGAACTCACCGTAGCGGGGAGACGGGTCTTCGGAGTGTTCTCGGGAGACACGGTGGTAGAGAAGGAATATTGGGGAAGCCGGGCCTTGGGGATCGCCTTTTTGAGATATATGTTTCAGCAAAAACTGCGCCGATTGTTTCACCCCCTTTATTGGATCCTCATTACCAAGGGGTACAAGACCTACCTTATCATGGCCAATAATTTCCCCGAGCACTACCCCCGTTACGAGAAGGTCACCCCAGCGCAGGTGCAGGTTCTCATCGAGGGCTTTGCTCGTCACCTGTTCGGTGGGGCTTACGATGCCGGGCGGAACCTGCTCGATTACGGGGAATCCCACGGTCATCTGAAGCAGGGGGTGGCGGGGATTTCCCCCTCCCTTCAGGATGAAAACCCCAGAGTGGCGTTCTTCTCCAGGGTCAACCCCACCTGGGCATCGGGGACCGAGCTGGTCTGCCTGGCCAGGATGACCTGGTGGATGCCGCTGGGATATCAACTGAAGTCGATGTTTCGCCTTCGATCACGGGGATCGAAATGATGCGACAGGTGACGATCACGGCGGGGATGAACCTGCCCCATCGGCTTCTCTCGGAAAGGCTGGAGGGGGTGGTGGCCTCTGCCCTGCCCCGGCCCGATCCCCCCTCTTCCACGGGGATTTCCCCCTGGGCCTCGTCCTATTTCAACCTGGACCACAGCTCCTTGTATGGCGGAGCCACCGAAGAGCAGCAGCAGGACATCCTCCGCCGGTGTGCCGACCTCCTCCTGACCGAGGCCTGGTTCATCGAAAAATCAGGGATGGCCTTTGCCGCCAAGATGGTTCTCCTCGCCCCCACCACCGAAGCCCGGATGATGTACAGCCTGTTCGGAGCGGATGAGGCCCGGCATCTCCACGCCCTCACCCCGTTTCTTCCTCGGATTCCCGAGTCTTCTCAAGGAGATTCCTTTCTTTTCCTGCTATCGCAAATCATTGAAGAAGGAGACCGGGGCAGTCTGGTGCTGTTGATCCAGGTGGTCCTGGAGGGATGGGGTCTTCACCATTACCGCCAATTGGCGGAGGCCTGCCGGGATCCGGCCCTGGCTCAGGTCCTTCTTCGGATCCTGAAGGACGAAGCGGGACATCACGGAAGTGGAGTGGTTCTGACCACCGGCGGCCTGGTTCCCGGAGATCCCGACCAGACCTTTGTGTCGCTGCGCCGCCTGCTGGATCTGGTTCGCTGTGGTCCTCTGGGGGTGGTGGGAGCCGTGGAAGGGGTTCTAGGACCTTTGACCCGAAATCAAAAAATTCACCTGCTCCACGAGCTGAATGGAAGGGCTCACGCCGCGTCCCGCCTGGAGCTTCTGGAATCCCTTCTGGCTCGTTCAGGAAACAGGACGTGGATACAACGCCTTGAGCGGGAGGGGAGTTTTCAGCCTCTCGCTCCCCAGGACTGCCTATGAGTACCGCCCTTCTCCTTCCCGGATCCCCACCTTCCTTGTTGGAGGACACCCGCACCGTCCGCAAGCTGGAGATCAACCTGAAGCGGAATCGGGCCCAGGATCACACCTCTCTGTTGGATGAGGCCGCAGGAGAATTTCGATACTCGGATTGCCAGAATGAATACTGGAACCCGGAGACCCATTCTTTCCTTTACGGTACACCCCTGTGGGAGCAATCCTCCTCATCGCAACGAATGATCCTCAATCACCTGTATTGGGTAGCCTATTATTCCCAGATCATCTCTGCTGAGATCGCCACCATCTTCTTCAACCAGACCGCCGCCGCTGGCCTCTATGCGGTGGAGGATTTTCGCCTGGTGTGTGACACCTTGGACCTGGAATCCACCCAGGAAAGAGCCCATATCCACGCCTTTCAGACCGTGTCTCGACAGGTGGAGGAGGCCCTGTTTGGCAAGCCGGTGTTCACCTATCCCATGCGCTCCCCTTATGTGGAAACCATGATTCATGCGGACACCAATGTGTTCAAACGGTGGTGGAAGCGCCTTCAACTCCAGACCTTTGGCCTTCTGTCCTCGGGAAACGCCTTCATCGCCTGCCAGTATTTTACCATTCGGGGAGTCCGCACCCTGTCGGGCAAGCTCACCCAACATCAACTGAGCCAGACCCATCTGAAGCACTCCTCCCCCGAGGTCTCCCCGGTCCCGGCGAAGATCAGCCACTACCACTTCATGGATGAGTCGTTTCACTTCAACAGCAGCACCATCATCTCCCACGACGTGGTGAACTCCCTGCGCCCTCCCACCCGCTTCGAGAAGCAGGTGGTGAACATGGCCTTGTGGGGATGCCAAAAGGATCATTCCCATTTTTCAGCCTGCATCAATGGCATTTTCTGGTACGAGCCGGCCACCTTCCAGGCGGTGTACAAGGTGCTCCGCTCGCCTGTTTTTTCCATGGATGCCCAAGAAGCCAGGGAGATGATGGCCTCCTGTTTCACTCGGGAGAACGATGGAATTCACGCTTGCTACCAGACCCACCGCACCGCCATCGAATCCTACCGGGCCTATGTGGACACCATGGATTATGTGACTGCCCCCAACAAGGCCATGGCCCTCATGGAAAAAGTCAACATTCCTGACTACCTGGAACAGAATCGCCAGGCCCTTGCCCGCTTCCATCCCCATGCCTGATTCGGTTTTCATCGCGTTTCCCGGGACCCGGTTTGCTCCCCTGAGAGTGCCCTGTCACGCCTCTTTGGCTCTGCACCTGACGGTTCGCAACTCTCCCATCCTGTTTGGCTGCCGCACGGGGATCTGCGGGACCTGCCTGTCTCGCGTGGAGGGAACCCTTCCCCCTCCCGGTCCAGGGGAACAGGAGCTTCTGGACCTTTTGGCTCCCGGGGACCCCCTGGCCCGCCTGTGCTGTCAACTGGACCTGACCTCGGACATCGCGGTCGTGGCGGTGGAGGACTGAGGGTGGATTTCACCGATTTCTGGTACATCGCCGCCTTGTCGGAAGAGGTGGGCCCTCGCCAGCCGGTGGCCAGCAAGGTCCTGGGGGAGTGGCTGGTGCTGTTTCGGGATGAACAGGGAAAGGCCGTGGCCCTGAGGGATCGATGCATGCACCGAGCAGGCAGGCTTTCCGAGGGAAGAGCCTGTCAGGGACGTCTGCAATGTCCGTATCACGGGTGGACGTATAACGGGGTGGGCGAGGTGGTGGCGGTGCCCTCCGAGGGGGAGGAATACAAGGCCCTGTCCTCCCGGCGGACGACCGCTTTTCCGGTCGTGGAACAGGACGGGCTGCTGTTCGTGAGGCTGAACCCTCACGCCCCCGAAGACCTCCGCCCCTTCCCCATGCCCCACTACCAGGAAAAGGGCTGGAGCACCGTCCGTCTCATCAATCGCTTCGCCAACAACGTCACCAACTGCACCGAGAATTTCATCGACGTTCCCCACACCGTCTCGGTACATCCCGGCATCTTCCGCACCGCCCGGGGGCAGAAGGTGGAGGCCGCAGTGACCCGCTCCTCGGGAGAGGTTCGCGTGGAGTATCGGGGGGAAACCTCCAACCTGGGGTGGTTTTCCTGGTTCCTCAATCCCGGCAACCAGCCCATCGGCCACACCGACGCCTTCATCATGCCCAACGTGACCCAGGTGGTGTACACCTTCCCTCAGGGGTGGAGTTACATCATCACCTCCCAGAGTGTGCCCTGCGAGGACGATGACACCCTGGTATACACCGATCTCACCTACCGATTCGGCCCCTTCAACTACACGGCTCGCCCCATTGTTTCCTGGCTGGGGCAGAGGGTGATCGATCAGGATGTGGTGGCCCTCCGCAGCCAGATGGAGGTGATTCGCAAATACGGAGATCAGTTTCAAAACACCTCCGCCGACGTGATTCATGTCTTTTTGGAGTCCATCCGCAACGAACTGGCCTCGGGCCGGGATCCCCGCCTCCTCCCCCATCGCTCCGTCGATGTGACGTTTCGGGTGTGACCGGTGCTTCCCCTCACCCTCCTGTTCTGGGCCCTGGTGTTCTGGACCTGGTTTCGCCGGGGGAGTACGCCCTTTCGCAAGGAGAGGGGAGACTGGGCCCTTGACCTTATGGGGCTGGGAGTTCAAGGCACCCTCATTCCCTGGACCGGGGTGGCTCTGCTCCATCCCTTGTTGAGGGAGGGGATCCCCCAGGCCGAGGGGATTCTGGTCTTGCCTGCCCTCTTCGCTTTTTCCCTGAATTTCGTAGGGGTGGATTTTTTATACTACTGGAACCATCGGGCTCTCCATCACCCCCGGCTGTGGCCTGTTCATGCCGTGCATCACACCGTTTCCGGTATGGATGTGTTCGGGACCTCCCGCAACACCCTGTGGACCTCCTGGCTCATCCTCTACGTGTGGGTCAACGGAATTTTCCTTTATCTGCTTCGAGATCCCCTCCCCTATGCCGCTTCGGTGCTGTTGACCGCCGGGCTGGATCTTTGGCGCCATTCCGGGGCAGGCCCATCCCCTGGAGGCCGCCTGGAGCAACTTATATCGAAAATACTGATTACCCCGTCCGGCCATGCGTGGCACCATGCGCGGATGGAAAATCTGAAGAATTTCGGGGCCAACCTGTCGGTGTGGGATCGGCTTCATGGCACCTTTCAGCCTGCGGTGGTCGAGCCCCCCACCTTGGGGATACCTCTCATCGGTTCATCGGTGTGGGCGCGGGCGCTATGGCCCTGGTTGAAATCGAAGGGGGAGGGGCCTGAATGAGTCCTTTGGGATGGTTCATGGCGTTCTTTCCGGCGGGGTGGATGCTGGGGGCGGGAGCCCTGTTCCTGGGCCTGTTCCATCATCCCGGATGGCTCTTGCCCCTGTTGATGTGGGTGTATCTCCTTCCCCTCCTGCTGTTTCGGATTCACCAACGCCTCCATCCCTTCCGGGAAGGGGTGTCACGGCTGAGGGGGGCGGAGTATCACCCCTGGTGGGGAGCGCATCAGTTACAGTCTGTCTACATTGCTTTTTCAGTGTTGGAAGTTCCCCTGCGCCTCTTGCCCGGATGTTACAGCCTCTGGCTCCGAGGGTGGGGCTCTCGGATCGGCCGTGGTGTCTACTGGACCCCCCTGGTGGAGATCACCGACCGCTCCCTGCTGGAGGTGGGAGACGGAGTCATTTTCGGCCATCGCTGCGGTCTATACGGCCATATCATCAAGCCCAAGGGCGATAATCTCATGCTGTATACCGCCAGGGTGCGGGTGGGAGAGGGGGCCTTCATCGGGGCGGGAGTGGCCCTGGCCCCGGGGGTGAGGGTGGGTCCGAGGGTGATGGTGCCGGCGGGAACCCACCTGTATCCCCGACAAAAAATGAATGAGACTCCTGGCCCCCCGTCGTCGGTGCCGGGTGCATCCGGTGAGGCGTTCCTCCCGCCGGATGAAGGGGCAGAGGCGTCCCGATGATGGTTCCTTTTCTTTCCTCCCTGATGGGATTGGGCCTCACGCCCCGGGCCCGGGCCTTCCGGCGTTCCCTGGAAAATCCCCAGGAAGCCCAGGCAAGGGTGAGGCAAAGGGTGGCCCAAGGCCTGATGACCACCGCCTATGGCCGGTCCCTGGCTCTCACCCGGGTGGAAGATTTTGGGGAGAGGGTCCCGGTGGTGGACTATTCAGCCCTCCTTCCATGGGTAGAGAAGCAAAAAAGCGAAGAGGGGGCCATCTTGTTCAACGAGCCGGTGCTGTTCTATGAAAAGACCTCCGGCAGCACGGGTCCTTGTAAATACATCCCCTACACTCGCACCCTCAAACAGGTTTTCGGGTCGATGTTTCAGGTGTGGCTCCATGATTTATGTACACAGGGGCCGGGTTTTCGCACCGGGAAGGTGTACCTCAGCGTCTCCCCCCAGTGGGGGGAGGAGGAATTCACCGAAAGGGGCAGGCCCGTCGGTCTGAAGGACGACACCGAGTACCTTTCCGGGTGGATGGGGGCCTTGCTTCGCCCGTTCTGGGTGGGTTCCTCGGGGGCGGTGTCTCGGTGTTCCGATGCCGAGGCCTTCCTGGAGGAAGTGACCCGAACCCTGGTGATGCAAGAGGATCTGGAAGTGATTTCGGTGTGGAATCCATTGTTTCTGAAGACGATTCTGGACCGGATCCATCGAAATAAAAACTTGCTGACCTCCGATCTGGCGTTGAGTCAGCAGCGGCGCCAGGCCCTTTGGGCCGATCCCATCCTCTGGACCCGGGTATGGCCGCATCTCCGCCTCATTTCCTGCTGGCGAGAGGGCCATGCCGCTCCTCTGGGCGGTTGGGTGGAAGAGACGTTTCCGGGCGTTCTGGTACAGGGAAAGGGGCTTCTGGCTACCGAAGCCCCGGTGACGGTCCCCCTTTTGGATCTTCCCCATCCTGCCCCCCTGGTGGATGAGGTGCTCATGGAGCTGGAAGATCTGTCGGGACATCTTTACCCCTTGACCCAAGGACGGGAGGGAGAATCGTATTCACTGGTGATTTCCGTGCCCGGTGGCTTTGTCCGGTATCGCCTGGGAGATCGGGTGAGGGTGGGGCCTTTCCTGGGCCAGACCCCCGCCTTGATTCTTTTGGGGCGCGGGGAAGAGGTCTCCGATCTGGCGGGGGAAAAGCTTCATGCTGATTTTGTGGCTGCGGTGCTGGCCTCCCTTCCTGCCGCTGCTGCGGTGGTGAGGATCCTGATCCCGGTGCTGGGGCCTCCTCACCGATACATCCTGCTGGTAGATGCCCTGGGAGAAGACGGGGGTGGGGTGGCGTCTCGACTGGAACAGGCCCTTCTCGGGGCGCATCACTACCGCCTGGCCCGGGATCTGGGGCAGTTGGAGCCGGCTGGGGTGCAAGTCGTCCCCGAGCTGGAAAGCAAGCTGGCGCACCGGGCAATGGCAGGGGGAGCCCGATGGGGAGGGGTGAAGCCCCGGGCCTTGTATCTTCCTCCCCTGTCTCATCAGGAAATGGCGGGGATGATTTCATGAAACGGCGAGCCCGAACAGGCCATCGCGTGGTGGAGGCGGCAAAGGATGGCCACACCCGCAGCGAGAACTGTCACACCCAACCCCTCCGCTCCCACCGGGTGTTCGGCAACCCGGAGGTTCTCTCCGAAGGCTGGTATCCCTTGTGTCCGGGAAAGGAGGTCGCCCCTGGGGAGGCTCGTTCCTTGCGGGTGGGCTGGCAGAGGCTGGTGGTGTGGAGGGGGGAGGACGGTCGGGCTCGGGCCCTGGACGCCTTTTGTCCCCACATGGGGGCCGACCTGGGAAATGGCCGGGTGGTGGACAATCACATCGAGTGCTATTTCCATCAGTGGTGCTACAGCGATACCGGTCGTTTGGTACGAATTCGTTGTGCTTCCGATCCTCCTGGAAACGTCCACACCCGTCCCTGGCCGGTGGAGGAGAAATACGGATGGCTCTGGGCCTGGGCCGGCCCCTCTCCCCACCATCCCCTCCCCGATCCCCCCGGGATGGAGGGGCAACCCATGGTGGCCTGGCACCTGGCTTCCCCCCTCCTTTATGCCCACCACCACGTCATGATGGCGGGCGGGATCGACCTTCAGCACTTTGCCTCGGTCCACAACCTGGACATCTCCTTCCACCTGGAGGTCCACGAGGGGGAGGACGGGGTGGCGGATTGGCGCCTTCAGGGGGAGATCCCCCGGAAAGGGTGGAGGGCCCGGTTGGGGCGATGGCTCTTGGGGGATCGCTTCGCCTACCACGCCCGCTTCGCAGGCGGCAGCGTGGTGACCCTCACCTACGGGCCAGGGCAGAGGTTTCGGGGAAAGGGCCGTCTCCTCCCTCCCCTTCACATCCTGTGGGGAAGCCTTCCTCAGGAAAGCGGAGTGAGCCGAGTGCTGGTGTTTCTGCTGACTCCCCGCCGCCCCGGTGTTTCTGGTTGGCTGGGGGCCAGGGTGCTTTTGGGGCTCACGGCTGTGCTTCTCACTGTTCTTCGAGATGACGACATCCGGGCCTTTCCCCACATGCGGTTCTCTCCTGGAACCTTGATTCACCAGGATCAATCGGTGGCGAGTTTCATTCGCTATATCAACACGTTATCCATCTCACCCTGGTCCAAGAACCTGCCCGAGGATCCCTGATGTCCGTCCGCAAACTCACCTTGGAGGAGTGGTTTCTGATGCATCAGTTGGAGGCGGTGAAGAGACGGAACTTTCACCTGCCGGGTCGGATGGACATTGATGTGACCCCCCTGGTGATGGCCTGGGAGGCGAAGGGCCTCACTCCCCCGACCACCGCCATCCTGTGCAAGGCTCTGGGAATGCTGCTGAGGCGGCATCCCGAGGTGAACCGGATGGTGTGCCGGACTCCTTGGGGGGCCCGCATGGTGGAGTTTGACTACGTGGCGGTCAACCTGCCGGTGCTGATCCGGCATCAGGAAAGAACCCATCTCTCCGCCACGGTGATTCGTGATCCGGATCGCCTCTCTCTTCTGGAAATCACCCACCTGCTCCGAGAAGCCAGGGAGAGAAAGCTGGCCGACCTGCCCATCGGAAAGCTGTTCATCACCAATCGAAACACCGTCTGGAACAGGCTCCATTTGCGGCTTCTGCATTTTTTTGTATACAACTTTCCACGGGTGTATCTGAAACATGGAGGAGGCGGAATCAGCCTCAGCTCCCTGATGCATTCCCCCGACCCGGGGGTGGAACTGCGCTGTCCCTCCTATGGCCCCACTGCCCTCACCGTGTTTGCCTGTGCAGTGGTTCGCAAGGAAGAGCGCCACTGGCTGCACCTGGACATTGGCTTTGACCATCACGCCCTGCGGGGAGATCAGGCGCTGGGAGCGGTGCGAACCTTGGGGGAGATTCTGGCCAGCAACGACCCCTCTCCCTTCCTGGAGTGAAGAAATCCTCGTTGCCTGCCGGTTTCCGGTTTTCATCGGCGCCAGAGTCGGGCACAGTTTCCCCCGCCCTTCTCACCTCATACACCGCCCCCATCGGGGGAGGGAGGAATCATGGTACGTGAAACGTTTCTGGCCGCTGGAATCTTGACGGCCGCCGGCCTCGCCGGATCGGGCTGCGGAAAGGTGGAGTCGGTGATTCCCCCCGAGGACAGCACGGTGGACCTGACCTTGTTCGCCGGGTTCGATGCGGACATCGAAAAATATCGTCCGGTGCTGGACACCTATATCGGCCTGTCCGAGGACTTCATCGCCACAGCCGCCAGCAACGAATGCTTCTCCTGGCCGACCTTGGAGGTCAAGGATGCCTGTTCGGTGGACATGTGCGACGTGGATCCCGCCGGCTGGCCTTCGGTGGGCCGGGCGGAGCACCTGGCCTACCCGGTGCTGGATGTGCAAGCCGCTCTCCTTGCTCCGGACTGGACGGAGGTGTTCACCTCTTCGTTTGTGGCCTATGAGATCGATGCCGAGACCGACAGGGCGGCCTACGAGGCGGGGGAGACCCACTATTACGACCGGGACTATGTGGCCGAAGTAACGGCGGGTGTCGGAAATTTCAGCTATTTCACCAAGCTGCAATTCCGCCGCATCGATGATTTCGACGGACAGGGGCACCCGGCGGTGCTCATCCGGAGCTGGATCCCCGAGGGGGCCAACTCCTCCAACGAGTCCCTGAGCATGAACGTGTCCTACAACTTCGAGCTGCTCACCCCCATCGATGGGGGTCAGGGAACCATGCGCTCCTTCGTGAGCTGGGGAGACGCCGCCCTGAACGGAGGCGATCCCTCCTCCCTGTCGGGGGTCTTGTGCCTGGGATATCGCAACGCCTTTGGAGAGATCGAGGACTGGATCGAGGACGTGTTGTACCAGGAGTAGTCGGGCCTCACGGCTGAGGACGGGTTGCCAGCGCCTGCATCCAAGGAGTGCTCCAGTAGCGATCCCAACTGTCCGCCAGCAGGGTCACCACCGGGCCCTCAAGGTCTCCCCGGGCCGCCACCCTCAGGGCCGCCGCCGCCGCCGTTCCCGACGAGCCTCCCACCAGCAGCCCCTCCTCCCGCATCAGCCGTCCGGTCACTGAAAAGCTCTCCTGGTCGGAAATCATCTCCACGTCGTCCACGACCGATTTATCAAACACTTCCGGGGCGTTGGAGGTTCCGATTCCCTCCACTTGATACGCTGAGTCGGGGCCAGGAACTCCATTTCTCACCCATCCCCCCAGGGGGGAACCTACCGGATCGGCGAGGACGATGCGTACTGCCGGACAGTGCTCCTTCAAGAATCGGCCCACCCCGGTGAGGGTGCCTCCCGTCCCTACTCCAGCGACGAAGGCCCCCACCTTGCCCTGGCACTGGGCGAGGATCTCCGGCCCGGTGGTTTCCTGATGGATTCGCGCGTTGGCGGGGTGGCAGAACTGATCGGTGAGATAGCCGCCGGTCTCCCGGGCGATGCGCCGGGCCACGTTCTGGAAGTGGTCCGGGGAATCGGGGGGAGCGTTTCGGGTGATGATCAGCTCTGCTCCCAGGATCGCCAGGGACTCCCTCTTGCTGAGGGACATCTTCTCCGGCATGACGCACAGGAGGCGATATCCCCGAAGGGCAGCCACCAGGGCCAGACCGATGCCGGTGTTGCCAGCGGTGGCCTCCACCAGGGTGTCGCCGGGGTGCAGGAGCCCGTTGGATTCCGCGTCCAGGACAATGGCCAGGGCGAGGCGATCCTTGACGCTTCCCCCCGGATTCAGGTGCTCACACTTGCCAAAAATCGGAACGGAAAGGCCCCTTCCCAGGCGCGTGAGGCACACCATGGGAGTGTTTCCGATGGCGTTCAGGACGGATGGAAATAAAGCAGGCGGAAGGATTGTGCTCACCCCCGCCGGGCCCACCGCAGAAGATCCACCAGGGTGGGGCGGCTGCCGGTGGCCAGGACTCCCACCCGGTAGATGCGCCCCGCCAGCACCGTCACTCCCCACACCGCCGCCCCCAGCAGGGCCAGGGACAGGAGGAGCTGCCACTCCGAAACGTCCCCAGCCCCCACCCGGGCGGGCATCACCAGGGGGGAGGTGAAGGGAATCAGGGACAGGGCTACCGCCAGGGGAGAGTCGGGATTTCCGGCGACAGCGGGCACGGTGAGGATGGGAACCACCAGGATCAGGGTGGGCACCATGGCCGCCTGCTGGGCATCCTGTTGTTGGTTGAAGGCCGAGCCGATGGCGGCATACACGGCGGCATAGAGGAGAAATCCCAGGAGCAGATACAGGAGAAACACCGGGAGGAGGAGCCAGGGAACGTAGAGCTGGGAGAGGGCATCTCCGGGAAGGCTCAGGGCGATCAGAAGGAGGGCGGGTTGGAGGAGGACGGCCACGGTGGCCATCGTCCACAGACCCACCTGGAGGAGAGCCGCTCCGCCGATGCCCAGGATCTTGCCCGCCATCAGATGGGTCGCCTCCAGGGAGCTGAGCAGAACTTCGACGATGCGACTGGATTTCTCTTCCAGCACCGACAACATCACCGCGTTGCCGTAGAGGACGATGAGCATGTACAGGGTGAAGGAGACGAAATAGCCCAAAAAGAACGTAGCTTCCGTTCCTCCCCCCTCGTCTCCGTCCTTCACAACCCGGGAACTGGTGAGCTCCACCCTGGCCAGCATCGCTTCCCTCTGGGCCTCAGGAACTCCCGCTCCCGTCAGTCTTTGAAGGCGGATGGCATCGGTGATCGCTCGGTCCACCACAGTCATGTCAATGAAGTTGCTGACGTTTTTGGCCCGGTAGGTGGCCTTTCCCGAGGCGAGGATGTCCCCGGGAAGAAACAGATATCCGTCCAACTCGCCGGCCAGCACCTTCTCCTTCAGGGCCGATTCTTGGGGTTCCAACTCCCCCAGGATCACTGTGGCCTGAAACCCCCCTCCCTCTTCCTGGCTCTTCTCCAAGCGGGTTCGCACCGCTTCCCCCACCTCCATCCCCGCTGCGCTCACCACCACCACATCCTTGATCTCGGGAGAGCGGTTCATCAGCTTCTGGGGAAGAAACATGGACAGCACCAGCCCCAGCGGGACCAGGAAGGTGCTGAGAAGGAAGGCTGGAGACAGGACCCTCTCTCGGAACTCCCGGGCGGTGACCAGGAGGATTTCTCGTTGATGATTCATGGCGTGTCCTCTCCCGAACCACCCACCCGGGCCACGAACACCTCCCGCAGGGTAGGCAGGGCCCTCTCGAAGTGGCTCACCGGGGAATCGAGGCGATTGAGGGCGTCCAAAAGGGCGTGAACATCCGATTGGGGGGACAGCTCCACCAGGAAGGCCTCCTCCTTTTCTTCAACGCGGGAGAACCAGGAGCCCTCGGTGATGAACTGGCGGATGGCCTCGGTGCGCTTCTCGAAATCCAACCGGTAGCGGAGCCCCGCTCCGGCCTGTCGCACTTCCCGAAGGGATCCATCCGCCACCTTGCGCCCCTGAGACAGGATGGCCACCCGGTCGCAGATCTGCTCGGCGTGCTCCATGATATGGGTGGAAAACAAGACGGTTCGCCCCTGTTTTCGTGCGTCCAGGACGGTGTGTCTCAGCACTTCTTGATTCACCGGATCCAGACCCGAAAAAGGCTCATCCAGGATCAGGAGCTCGGGCTCATGGAGGACGGTGGTGATGAACTGGACCTTTTGCTGCATTCCCTTGGAAAGCGTGTCAATGCGTTTTCCTCCCCAGGCGGAGAGGCCCATCCTCTCCAGCCACTCCCGACCTCGGGAGCGGGCGGTCGAGGCGGGGACCCCCTTGAGGCGAGCAAAAAACACCACCGCGTCCAGGGCGGTCATTTTCTTGTACAAGCCCCTCTCTTCGGGCAGGTACCCCACCTTGTTCAGCACGCCCCGGTCCTTCTCTGGATCCTTGCCAAGGAGCATCACTTCGCCCTGATCACGCGCCAGGATGGCCAGGATCATGCGGAGGGTGGTGGACTTGCCGGCGCCGTTGGGGCCCAGGAGGCCGAAGATGGTGCCCCGGGGAACCGTCAGGTCCAGCCCCTCCACGGCAAGGTGCCCTTGGTAGCGCTTCCTGAGTCCGCGAAGAAGAATGGCGGATTCTGAATTCATGAGTTCACTGATTTCATGTGACAGGCCTGAAATCGCTTACTTTCCGGTGGTTTCATCCACATCGTGGGAATCCCCGTGCATCCGCTGGAACCAGGCGGCCATGGAGGGGAAGTCGGTGACCCCGGGGAGGGTGGCGTTGACCCGATGCAGAATCAAGAAGAACGAGAACAGGGTCAGGTCCGCTGCGGTCATCTCGTCCCCGAGAAGATAGAGCCAGGTGGCGGGGCCATCGGCCAGGTCCTCCATCTTGCGGTACCAGCGCCCTACCGCCTCGTTCGGGGACAGGCCCTTCAACAAGGGGGTCGTCTGCTGCTTGAGCATTTTCTCCGCCCCCAGGCGCCACCCCAGTTTTTCAGCAAAAGAGAGGGGGGCCGACTGGGCGGTGATGTGGAGAAACTCCTTGGTGGCCCGAGGCTCCCGGAAGAGCTGGGACCACATCATGGCCGGGCCGGCCTCCTCGGCCCAGCGCTCCAGTTCCTCCACTTCGGTTCTTTTTCGAGGGTCGAGGGGGTAGAGTGGCTTGCCCGATACCTTGCCGTCCAGGTGGCGGAGGATGGCGGGGGCCCCCTCCAGAACCTGCTGCCCGTCCTTCAGCACCGGCACCGCTCGGCTGGAGGAGAAGGCGATCTCTTTCTTGTTCAGGGGATGGACCTCCACTCTCTTGGCGGGCAGCTCCAGCCAGCGAAGGGCGGCGTCCACCCGGGCGCAGTAGGGGCTCATCAGGAAGCGGTAGTGGGTCAGCTCGGACACGGGGGGACTCCAGGCGCAACAGGGACTTCAGGGTATCCGAGGGGGCGGTGCGGCGATATGGGGAGGGGAAGGGGGAGAGGCAGCGGATTGGGGCGGTGCGGCGAGAGGGGCGACGGATCGAATTGTACGGATCCCGAGTTGGATTGATAACCGGTGCATGAATGCCGCCGAGTTTGTTCCCGCCCCCCGCCACCTTCAGCCGGTGCTCAAAGACCTGTGGACCCTGATCTGGCAAGGGGCCTGGCCTCGCATTCACGGCCATGGAGTTCCTGCTGGGCGATGGCTGGCAAGCTATCTGGCCTCCTACGTGCAAAGGGATGTTCGAGAGGTGCTCAACGTTGGGGATCTGACCCCCTTCACCACCTTTCTGCGCCTGATGGCGGGCCGCACGGCTCAGGAGATCAACCTGTCGGGCCTGGGGGGAGACATGGGAATCTCCTTCAACACAGCCCGGGCCTGGATGTCGGTGCTGGAGGCGACGTTCCTGACCCTCCGGTTACCTCCCTGGCATCGAAACGCCAACAGCCGGTGGGTCAAGACTCCCAAGATGCATTGGGTGGACACGGGCCTGGTGTGCCATCTCCTGGGCATTCGCAGCCCTGAAGAGCTACGCCATCATCCTCTCCGGGGAGCCCTGTTCGAGACCTGGGTGGTGGGGGAAATCCGCAAGACCCTCCTTCATCGGGGAGAGGAACCCTTTCTCTACCACGCCCGGGCAACCCGAGGAGTCGAGGTCGATGTGGTGGTGGATGGGGGAGCCAAGGGACTCACCGCAGTCGAATGCAAATCGGGGGAAACGATGGATTCCAGCTTCTTTGCCGGGCTGAGGGCGTTTGCCACCAAAGGGACGGTGGTTGGATTCCCGCCGCCGCAGCTCCATACTGGTCACCGGGGGAGATCAGAACCAGCACCGTGCCGAGGTTCGTGTGGTGGGATGGGAAAGGGTTCCGTCCATCCTGGAGGAGGGCTGACGGGGATCCCTTCTTCCTCGCCCCGAATTCCCAGCCAACGCGGCGGCGAAGCCTTGCCCCCGAGTCCCCGGGTAGGTAGATCCTACCGTCCCCACTCACCGAGGAGCCCCTGTGACAGTCCCCGTTGTCCACCAATCCGTTTCGATTCCTGGAGAGGGAGGAGCCATGGGAGGGTACCTGGCCCGACCTCAGGAGGGAGGCCCCTATCCCCTGGTGCTGGTGTTTCAGGAGATCTTCGGAGTGAATGATCACATCCAGGATGTGACTCGCCGCGTCGCCGCAGAAGGCTACCTGGCCCTGGCACCCGAGATTTTCTGGCGCACCGCCCCGGGGCTGAACGTGGGGTACACCGCAGAAGGTGTCGCTGAAGGACGAAAGCACGCCAGTCAGATCAAGACTGCCGCCCTGGAGGGAGATCTGGCCGCCGCCCTGGCCTTCGGTCAGGCCCAATCCCTGCCGGGAAAGGTGGGTTGCATCGGATTCTGCCTGGGGGGAACCATTGCCTACCGGGCCGCGTGTACCCTCCCCATCACCGCCACCGCCTCGTTCTACGGCGGCGGGATTGCCATCCCCAATCCGGTGACGGGAGAGGCCCCGGTGGTGACCCACAGCGCCGGGATTCGCGGAGAAATCTTGTGTTTCTTCGGGGGGTTGGACAAGATGATTTCACCTGAGCAGGTGACCACCATCCACACCGCCCTCGCCGACGCCAAGGTCCGTCACGAAGTGTTCGTGTACCCCGACGCCGACCATGGGTTTTTCTGCGACCAGAGGCAGAGCTACCAGAAGGTCCGAGCGATGGAGGCCTGGGAGAAGGTGAAGGATCTCTTCGCCCGCAACCTGAAATCCACCCACGGGAAGGAAACCCCATGAAAATATTGGCTTTTGCTGCATCACTGCGTCGCGATTCGTGGAACAAGAAGCTGCTGGCCCTGGCGGTGGAGCAGGCCCGTGAGGCGGGGGCTGAGGTGGATCACGCCGACTTCGCGGAGTTTGACCTGCCCCTGTACAACGCCGATCTCCATATGGAATCGGGACTTCCCCCGGGGGGCAAGGCGTTTTACGATCGGATCCTCGCCGCCGATGGGCTGATGATCTCCTCTCCTGAATACAATTATTCCATCCCCGGCACCCTCAAGAACACCATCGACTGGGTGTCCAAGGCGAGGCCCCAGCCCTTTATTGGCAAGACCGGACTCCTTCTGGCCGCCTCTCCCTCGGCGGTGGGAGGGATCCGGGGGCTCTGGGCGCTGCGGGTGCCCCTGGAGGGATGCGGGGTGCTCCTTCATCCCGACATGTTCGCCCTGGCTCTGGCGGACAAGGCGTTCACCCCCGAAGGGAAACTCGTCGACGAAGGGATGGGGCGAAGGCTCCAGAAGGCGGTAAGGGCGTATGTGGAGATGGGGGAGAGGATGCGGGGGGCGGGAGGGACTGCGGGGTTCTGAGATGAGGATGGAGGCGGTGATGCAGGTGAATTCAATTATTATTTATTATTGCGATTTTCTTTCGGTTCTGTGAAGCGGGCGGCGAAGGGGGCCTGCGTGGCTTTTGAATGGCCCAGGAACCTGTCTCAGAACAACCCTGGCACCTCCACCTCTGGCCCACCGATGGCTGGTAGGGCGAACGGGACCAGCTTGCGGTCCTGCAGACGCATCCATCGCCACTTTTCTTCCTCCAAGGGGGAGTCAAAGGTGTATTCCACGGTGACCGGGCGCCCGTCGGAGGTGGCTTCTTTCACCAACCCCTTCAGTCCGGGAACCGAAACCGTCTTTCCTACGTCCCATCGATCCGCGTGTTCCACAAACAACCTCTCCACCATGCTCTGGAAATATCCTCCTTCCCGGCGAATCTCCAAGGTTTGAGGGCCAGTGCGGCGGATGGAGGCGGGGCCGATGCCGGGGGCGAGGTTGCGAACGTGGAGGGGCCAGGGGGTATGACGGAGGGCAGCCATGACCGGGACATAGGAGGCGCAGAAATCGGGGGCGTTTACCAGGATGAGATCCTGGGAGGCGATGGAGGCGTCCAGGGGCTCGGAAAAACAGTCCTCCACCACGTTGAAAATGGGCCTTGCTGCCCAGGCCCTCACTGGCAAGAGGAGGGGAGCCAGGATCAGGTGGATGGCGACCATTCCCACCGCCACGCCCGAGATCCACCGGGATGGGGGGCGATACCCGGAATCGAAAAAAGGCGTCAGAAACGTCGCCAGCAGGCCCATCACCCCGAAGCCAGCAAACCCAAGTAGCCGATCGGAAGGAAGGGTGGAACAGACGGGAAGGAGGCCCACCCCCAGACCGAAGGCAAAAAACCGGGCCCGGGCATCGGAGCGAATCCGAGGAAGCAGGGCGACGGCCAACACCCCGAGGACGGGAAGAGCCAGACCGACCCACCCGGGAGCCATCCGCCAGGGGAGGACGGTGACCACCTCGGAGGGCCAGGGGAGAAAACTGGCCTCCAGGAGGGACAGGTATCGAATGGGGAGGAGCTCCAGGTAGCGACCCATGTCCTGGATGGGGTCGGTGTAGGCGTCGGAACCGTGAGCCCCGTATGCCAGGGCTCGGTACCCGAGGGCCCACAACCCGGTCACCGCCGCTGCGGGAAGGAGGCTTCCCGCCCTCTTCCACGGTGAGCTGGGATCCAGGAACAAGGCACAGGCCAGGAGCCAGCCGCAGGTGGCCAATCCCCCTTCTCCGGCTCCCAGGGAGGCCGCCAGGAAGATCGGGGTCAGAAACCATCCCGGTTTCCAATTTTCGGTGCGATTCCGGTGGTGGGCCCACAAGCAGGCGAGCCCGAAGGCCACCGTGGTCAAGGCGTTGCGGTTGGCGATCCATCCCATGCCCAGTCCCCGACCGTCGTCTACGGCATACAGGAGTCCGGCGAGGGAAGCAGTCACGCCCGTTCGTCCCAACACCTGGCGATACACCAGGGCCGCCAGCAGGGTGATGAGGCCGGCCCAGGCCAGTCCGTGGAGGTGCATGGCCAAGGCGCTGTCGGGCCAGAGGGCGTAGTCCAACCGGTGGGTCAACTCGGTCAAGGGGCGGGCGAAGCTCAGCAGCAGGCGAGGAGAGGTCCACAGGGGGTAGGTGCCGTAGTCCATGTGGATCTGGCGGGTGGCCGGGTCGCCATCCACGAAGGTGAACATTCCCCGAGGAGAGGAAAAATCCACCGGGGTAGGGAGATCCTGGAGGAGAATCCGGTGGAAATGGTCATCCAGGCAGAACCCCACCCCCAGGGCGGGAAGACCCAGGAGCAGGGTCAGGAGAGGAAGGCGGCGGGTCCATCCTGGGGAGGTGAGGAAGGGAAGGAGTCGCTGGAGAATGCGTTGAATCATGGAGACACCTCGGCCACGGGGCCTGAAGCCACGCGACGCCGCGATCCGGCCGTGCAGCAGCATTTCGTGTGATACTCTCTAGGGCCTCTTTTCATCGCTCCCCCTCACCACCGAAAGCACCCTGCTCACCTCTCCCTCCCGGTCCCGATACCAGTCCCGGGCGTTGATGCGAAGCACCGTCCACCCTCGGGCCACCAGGGAACCCCGCCTCTGGACGTGGCGGTCAAAGGGGGTCAAGCCGTCGGTGCCGTCGTCGCAGAAAAGAGCGCAGGCGTAGTGATGGGGAGCTTCGGGATCCACCACCGCCAGGGGAATCCGGAAGGCCGAGGTGCCCACCTCCCGCTCACAGACCAGACCCCTCTCCTCCAGGGCGGCAGCGATCTGGGCCGCCAGGGGATGGTAGCCGGGGAGGGAGATGCGCGAAGAGAGGAGCCCGGGCGGTTGAGGCCCTGTCTCCCGGACCCCATCCAGCACCCTTTGGGCCTGGGCTCTCTGCCCCCGGGAGAGGTGTCGGGCGAACTCCAGCCACCCCTTGAACAGGCGTGGACCATCATGAGAAGTGCGGGCCACCGAGAGCTGGCCGGGCTCAAAGGAGGACACCACCACACACTCCCCCCGGGCTCGGGAAATGGCCACGTTCAGCCTCCTCTCCCCCTTGGCCAACCCCAAGGGACCGAAGCGGGAGGGGACGTACCGCTCCGTGCCCCTCCCCCGAATCTCCCTTTCCTGGGGGGCGTGTCCCAGAGAGAACAGGATCACGTCCCTCTCGTCCCCCTGCACGTTCTCCAGGTTCTTGACGAAGGGCCTCTCGTCCATGCGGTCGCTGGAGCAGGCCTCCTCCCACAGGCGGGAAAAATCACCGTCCTGGGCGCGCCTGCGGTCGATTTCATCAAGAATGGTGCGTCTTTGTACGATGTTGAAGGTCACCACCCCCAAGGAGGGGCGGGGAGTCCTCTTCAGCAGGGCATGGACTTCCTCCACCACCGCTTCCGCCTCGTGCGGATTGCTCCCCGCGTGATAGGCGCCGTCTTGCACTTCCACCCATCGCAGAGATGGGGAGGAGGCCCGGGTGCGTACCGAGGGGATGGTGAGCAGGGATCCTCCGTAGAAGGCATGATTGGAAAACGCGATCAACTCCTCTTCCCGACATCGATAATGCCAGTGCAACCCCTGGTGTTCACAGCGGTTTCTTGCCAGGGTCAGCAGGGATTCTTCATCCAAAAGATCCCGCCCCCCCCTCTCTTCGACCTCCTCTTCCCCGTTCCCTTCCGAGGCCCCCTCTTCGCTGGCGAGCCCTGACGCGGTGAAATACGAGGTCGGAGGCATCTGCTTTTCGTCCCCGGCGATGACGGCACGGTGGGCTCGCAGCATCACCGGAAGTCCATTCTCGACGGTACACTGGGAGGCTTCATCAAAGATCACCAGGTCGAACAGGGGGCGGCGGGGAAACAGCACCGCCATGGTTTCGGGACTGACCAGCCACAGAGGCATCAGGTCCAGCAGACCCTGATCGGCGAATTTCCGCACCAGGGCGCGCATGGGCAGGATGTTGCGCTGCTTCTTGGCCTCCTTGAGGAGGGCCTCCCGGATCCCCTGGGCGGGGGTGCGGCGGGCTCCCTTGGAGGCCGATCCGGCCAGGATCAATCGGCTTTGGGCCAGGCGGTGAAGCACCTGGGAAGCGGCGCCAGTGGCCTCGGCGGTCAGCGCATCCGCCAGCCGAATTTCCATTTCCTCCTCTCTCCCCCGGGGGAGGTTGCGCTCCCAGGCGCGCAGATCGGGGAACTCCTCCTCCAACCGGGCCACCCTCGCCCGGGCCCACAAAGCGGTCGTTCCTTCCCTCCATCGGTTGGACCGTCCTTCCTCCCCTCCTCGTTGGCGGGCCAGGGCTCTCACCAGGGGTTCCATTTCCGGAAAAATTCGCCGTCCCCTCTCCAGGCTTTCGTCGGCAGCGACCAGGCGGGGTCCGTCCCGGCGAAGGGCTGCCTCCAAGGGGAGGAGAGTGGACAGGGAAGGGCGTTCCCCCACCCAGGGAAACGTGGCGGCAACGGGCTGAGTGGCTTCTCGGTGAGCGCACAAGGCTTCCCCCAGCTTCACCATCTCGTCCAACCGACCCTCCCAGGCAGGGGTCAGGGAATGGCCTGCTTCCGGCCACATTCCCACTCCCTGAAGGGAGGTGCGACACCCGGCCAGGAGACGGGCGTGAGTCGCCAGCACCCCCACCCGGTTCACCGCGTCCTCTCCCGCTGAAGCACGTTCTCCCAGGTGATGAAGAATACCCAAGGAGGCAAATACTCCTTCCACTCTTCTCCATGCCTGGTGAGCCTGCCACCGGTGTTCCATTTCTTGGAGAAGCCGGGGCGTGAGGGGGTGGCCCACCTTCTCCGGCCACAGGGAGGAGAGGGCCCTCTTCACCTTCCCTCGGGCCAGCCACCACGCCACCACGAAGAAGCGGAGGAAGCTCCCTGCCCAGGCCCGCATGACCGAGAGGGCCAGAGCGCCATCGCTGGAAAGGGGGAAGAGGACCCGGTTTCCAAACAAACGCACCGCGTCTCGGGCCTCCTGAAAGGCATGGACCGCGCCGACCACCCCCGCCAGGGAGGGGGGTTCCCGGCTTCCAGTTTGGAGAAGTTCCAGGAACAGGGCGTTGGAGGAAAGATCAGGGCGATCCTTGCGGCTGGATTGCCACGCCTTCAAGGCGGGGAGGGCTTCTTCCGCAGCAGCGGGGTCCACCGGGCTCCCAGAGGCGAGGCCCTCCAGGGCGCGGGCGGTGACATGGGCTCGGGAAAGGGCCTCCTCGGCCCGAGAGAGGACCAGGGAATCTCCGGCAAAGGAAGAGCGAAACTCCGTTCCAGACGGATCCAGGAAGGGAGAGCCCGGGGCCCACAGGTCGGCATCGGCGGCCAGCCGTCCCACCTCGGGCAAGACGGCGAGAAGGTCCCCCTCGGACAGGCGAGCGAGGCTGGGGAGATCGGTGGCAGGAACTACGTCTGCTCCCGAGCCCAGCAGATAGAGCTGGCCCGCAGTGAGGGAAACTCCGGCGGTTCGGTGGGCCAGGGCCCGGGCCCGAGAGGACAGCACCTCTTCGGGGTGGGACCGGGAAGAGGCCAGGTCCTCCATGGAAAGCGGGGCCAGGGGCTCCTCCTCCCCCTCCAGGCGGGAGACAATTCGCTGATACAGGCGGCGCCGATCCTCCTGCACGTCGTGAACCAGGGCCACCGCCGAAGAAAACCCCGCCCCATCCAGGCGCTGGGCCACCACGTCCAAGGCAGCCCTCTTCTCTGAGACCACCGCCACCGTCTCGCCACGAGCGAGGGCGTCGGCCACCAGGTTGACGATGACCTGACTCTTGCCGGTGCCGGGGGGTCCATCCACCACCAGGGCCCGGGAGCGGCGAGCCCTTTCCAGCACCTGCCGCTGGGAGGGGTCGGCGTGGATCACCGGCACCAGGGGAGGAAACTCGGCGCGCTCCTTGGGCTCCATTTCTCGGGGGGCCAGAGCCCCTCTTACCGCCGCCGGTAGGAGGGAGATGGCGCTTCCCAGAAGCTCCCCAGGAGAGGGCGCCTCCGCCAGGTCCCCCAGCAGGCCATCGTAATCCTGCAGCAGGTCCGACGTGGATTGGGGAAAGAGCCCCAGCACCGCACATTCCTCCAACCGCAGCCCGTTGCCTGTCTCTGCCCACTCCGATGCCGTGAAATCAATGAGGGGGCCCAGCGCTGAGGTCGTTCCCTCTATGGAAAGTCCAAGTTTATGAATTTCCTTGAGAATTTCCTCCACCCCCCTTCCGGGATCGGCGGCCATGGCGTCCAATTCTGTGGAAAGCTCCTCGGGGAGGGCGAAGCGCCGTTTTTGGAAGATCAAGCGGAGGAGGGATTGATTGGCCAGGGGCTCTTCGTCCTTGCGAGGATGGAGGGCGAAGCTCCGGGCCCCTCGATTCTCCCGCACCAGGTCCACCGGGTGAAGCACCAGGGGGGCCCTGACGAAGTATCCTTCCACCCTTCCCACGATGAAGGGGTGTCCCAGAAAAAGGTCGCAGGCGCCGGTCTCCTCCAGGGTGGCTTGATGCTCCCGATGGAGCTCCAAAAGGTCTACCCCCACTTCACGAGCGAGGTCGTGGGAACCGGCCTCCTCGGCTTGCAGCAGCCACGCCTTGCGTCCACCGCGCACGGCAGCCAGCACCCTCTCCGGCAGGCCCACCGACACCCCGTTCAGGGAGAACAGGTCCCAGGCCCGGCCCGGTCGCGGGCGGGAAAGGCGCACCGAGCGACTGCGACCATCCCCGGACACCAGGGAGTCCCTCAGGCGGGAGAGGGCTCGGGTCAACCGCTGACGCACCGGGGAGTTGGAGTCGGCTGGAGGAGGCGGGGCGATGGAGGCATTTCCAACCCGAGTCCCTTCAGGGGTGAGGAGGAGGGGGCTGTCCAATTCCACCTGGTGCAAGGGTGGGGAGGGGATCAACCCCGCCCGGGTCACCGTCCGGGCCAGCCGTTCCATGCTTTCCGGGTCGGGCTCGTTTTCTCCCCCCAGACGCAAAAGGCGGCGAAGGGTGGTTTCTCCTCCTCCTCGGCGGACGAATCCCTCCAGGAATACCGCGAGGGCCTCCTCCACCTCCCCGGCGCGGGGGCGGAGGGGAGAGGGGGGAGGAGTTATAGAAATGGAAGCCCTCTCCCCACCCTCGGAGATCGTTTGCCCTCCTTCCAGGGAATGCAGGGCCGGTTCCAGGAGGGAGAGGAAAAGGGGGTGGCAATGAAGGGCCCTCCCCACCTCCAGCAACCGTTCCAATTCGGCGGGATGGATCCGCCCATCCGCCAGGGCAACGTGGAAAAGCAGGTGGAACAGGGCCCGCTGCACGTCTGGCCCCGCTGCCATGACTACGGGAGCGGCTTCCCGGAACTTCTCCAGGGCTGCCCCCGGGGTGAGAAAGGTTCTCCATCCCGGCACCAGGGGGGCAAAGACCCGCTCCATGGCGCTGGCTTCCGCGTCGGACAGCTCTCCGTCGGCGGTGGCCAGCAGCACCGAGGCGGCGAGGGCGCAGACGTGCATTTCCTGGGGAGGGGCGTCCAGGACGTGATACTCGGGATCCAATCGGGGATGATCGAGAACCTTTCGGAGAAGGGAGTTCACCTCGGCCAGGCTCCGGGTGCCCGGGCCCGTTCCCCGCAGGTCCCGGTACAGGTCGGTCTCGGAAAACAGCCACGCCGCCCACGCCCGAAGGCTGTGCTCGGGGTGGGTGTGGCCTTGGGCCTTCTCCCCTTCTCGCAGGCAGGTCTCCATCAACTCCCGGCATTGGGCCAGGTATCTGGGGGTGTCTCGACCCAGGCTTTCTCCGGGAAGCCCGGTGGTGGCGATCATCTCCAGGCGCAGCAGGGCTTCCAGATCGCTGCAGGCCAGGAGGGCAAACCGGTCAGCGGTCAGCTCCATGACCATGGACAGGGCGGCCGCCTGACGACGGACCAGGGAAGGAGCGGAGGGGGAGGCGGCCCATTGGGAGGCCCATACCCGGTTTCTCCCCAGGAGTGAGGCGGGACCGTGGGCGAGGAAATGCCCCAGTTCATGGCCGAACAGGGCCCGGGTGCTCCCCGGATCCAGCAGGGAAAGGAGGCGCCCTTGGACCTCCACCACCACCGGGGAAGGGATGAGGTGGATGCTGGCATTCTCCCTGCCCTGGGACTGGTAGATCTCCAGGGTACCGGTGACTCCCAGGGCATCGGCGGCCTCCCGGGCGCTGGCGTGGGCCTCGGGAGCCATGCCGGGGGTGAGGCGAAGGGCCTCCCCCTGTAGGGCTCTTCGCACCGCTGCCGGATCGGGAGGAGGGGGAAGGGAGGCGAGGGGGGATTGAAGGTAGGGATGCTCAAGGAGGGAGGCCAGAAGGGAGTCTTCGGCGGTCACCCGAATCGTCTCCACCGGCAGGGGCAGGCTGTTCACGGGGTCCTCTCTCTTGAGATGGATGAAAGAATGGAAATGAGTCGACTGGTGGGGACTATTCCCCTTCACCCATGAAGGAAAGGGTCAGGGGAGAGGGGCCCCCGTCGATGGTGAGGGATGCGGTGACCGCCCCCGATGCGGCGGGAGTGAACTGAACCTCCATCTCCAACTCTCCGCCGGGAACGAAATGGGTCTGGGCAAGATTACCCGTCAAGGCAAAGGCGGGATCTCCTGTCAGGGAGAACGTGGCGTCCACAACCCCACCTGCGGTTTCAGTGAGAACCACCAGCCCCAGCACGCTTTCCCCCACCGTCACCCCTCCAAAGTCCAGGGTCTCGGGAAAGGCTGACAGGGAACCTTCAGTCAGGGAATCGGCGGAGTCATCGTCCTCGAAGGCGTCGATGTCTTCCAGCTTGCAGCCGCCCCCCATCAGGGTCACTCCCAGGGACAGGAGGAGAAGACGCGGGGGTGAACCCGGAAAGATCCAGTCCCTCATTTGCTTTCCAACTCCTCGATGAGGACCTCGATCTGGTCGTTCAGGTCGAGGACGATGTTGTCGAACTCCTCGGCAGGGGCTTTTTCCTCCACCGAGCGATACTTGACGTTCTCCAGGGCGTCGGTGGCCTTGACCAGGGCGGAAGCCATGTTGGACATGACCCGAAGCAGCAGGCGGGTCCCCTCCTTGTCCAGCCCGGGGGCGGCCCGCCATTTTTCCAGGCACAGGAGGCCCACCGCCGTTTCCCGCGCCAGGATGGGTAGAAGCCAATCCCCGTCTCCTTCAGGGATCACGGCATCCACCCCCTGAAGGGCCTTCTTCCAGCCGGGATGGCGGTGGAAATCCACCTTCTGATGGCGCACATCCGGGTTGTCGCTGACCGCCACCAGAAAGGCCTCGTCGAGCCCGGTCCCCTTCAGAGCCAGGGAGCAGCGCTCTCCCCCGGCGATGGCCACCGTCCTCTTCGCCAGGACGTAGAAGGCATCCTCGGTGGGGATGGAGGAGGAGATGGCGTCGGCCACATCGGCAATGGCCTGGAGGACCCGGGGAGACTCGGGGGTCGGGGGTGCCTTCGGGGACTCCCGCAGGGGCTTGGAAACCGGCGGCGGGGGAGGCGGGGGTGCTCGCAGGTGGAGTTTCAGCTTGTTGGTGACATCGGCCAGGACCAGGGGCTTGAGCACAAAGTCATCCGCCCCCTGCTCCAGGCTGTCTCGAATGTTGCGGGGATCGTTGGCGGCCACCAGCACCAGGAGGGGGAGGGCCTTGGTTTCTGCGTTTCCCTTGATCTGGCGAAGGATATCCCCGAAGTAGACCCCGGGAATCTCGGTGGAAACCAGCACCAGCCGGGCTCCGAACAGGGCCGCTTCCGCTGGGATCTGCCCCCAGTCCATGGCTTCTTGGACCTTGTACCCCAAGGGCTCCACGGCGGTACGCAGGAAGCGCACCACTCCAGTGTCCGGCTCGGCGAGGTAGATCTTGATGCGGGCTTCCATGGGCAGAAACGCTCCCGAAAAAGGGGAGGGGGCGGGTGCCAGGGAGGGTGCCCCGGCGGCGCTTGGGGAGTGTAGAGGTTTCGGGAGGG
>CAYRTW010000016.1:0-40625 GCA_964426935.1 uncultured Rickettsiales bacterium | reverse complement strand
CTGAAGGCCATTCGCCAGCAGATCGCCGCTGCCCTGGATCTCATCGTTCAGCAGGACCGCTTTTCCGATGGCAGCCGAAAGATCACCGCGATCTCCGAGGTGGTGGGCCTGGATGATCATGACCGATACATCGTTGAGGACGTGTTCACGTACCGGCGCAGCGGCCTTGCCCCCGACGGCAAGGTGGTGGGAGAGGTCCAGTTGACCGGCTACATCCCCACCTTCATTCCCGACATGGTGGCCCGAGGGGTGATCACCGACGGGGAGTACCTGTGAGCCTGGGCTTCCTCTTTGGATTCATGGTGATCGTGGCTGCCCTGGTGGCGCTCAACGGTGAGCTGGTGGTGCGTCGTTGGGACATGTTCCAAGGACGCTATGTGAACCAGGTGGCTCAGCAGTTTGAGGACCTCTACATCGCCCGGAACCCGGGGTCGGTGTTCGTTCTCCACATGCTGGGCATCGCCGCTGCCTTCTTCGTCTTCACCTTCGGAGTCGGGCTGGTCTTCGGAATGATCATGGCGTTCGCCGCCTGGTCGGTCCCCACCGTGCTCCTGGCCCGGGCTCGGCAAAGGAGGGCGGAGCGTTTCGACGTTCAGCTCATTGATGCCCTGACCTCGATGGCCAACTCGGTGCGGGCGGGACTGGTCCTGCCCCAGGCGATGCAAGTGGTTGTGGAATCCATGGACGCCCCCATCTCCCAGGAATTCTCCTTGATGCTCAAGGAACACCGCCTGGGGCTGACCCTGGAGGATGCCCTGCAAGCCATGGGCCGGCGCCTCAAAAGCCGGTTCTTCGACATGGTGGTCACCGGCATCCTCATCACCCGCATCCACGGCGGAAACATCTCCCAGATCTTCGAGGACACCTCCCAGGCCATCCGGGAAATTCATCGTCTGGAGGAGCAGGTCAAGACCATGACCGCCCAGGGCCGGATGCAGGGATGGGTCATCGGAGCCATGCCTGCGCTGTTCGCCATCATCGTCTACCTCCTGGACCGTGAATACATCGCCATTCTGTGGAGAGACCCGGTGGGATGGGTGATCCTCACCGTCATCGCCCTTTTTGAAGTGATCGGCGTGTTCCTCATCCGCCGCATCCTCAACGCGGACATCTGATGCTTGCCCTTGCCGCCGCCATCGTCATGGCCATCGCCGTCTTCCTGGGAGTCAGAGCCCTCGCTCCCGAAGAGGGATGGGTGGATCCGTCTCCCAAGCGAGGGTTTGTCGCCCGAAAAAGGGAAGAACTCTTCGCCAAAAGCGCCGCCTACCGGGCCATGTCCTATTTGATTTTCATTCCCGCCTATCAGATCGGACGCCGGAACATCTCCGCCTGGCGCAGCGATCTGTCGGTTCGCCTGGCCCGCGCTGGCTATCCCGGAGGACTGACCGCCGACGAATTCATCGCCGTTCAGGCCTTGTGTGGACTGTCGGGAGGCATCATTGCTGGCCTGTTTGGAACGGTGTTCCTGGAGGCGTTTTCGGTGCCCATGGTGCTCTCCACCTCCCTGATGGCTGCGTGGCTTCCCTCCTTCTGGCTGGAGGATCGACTGGTGCGGCGAATGACCGCCATGAACCGCCATCTTCCCTTCGCCATGGATGTGTTGTCCTTGTCACTGGGGGCAGGGCTGGACTTCGTGGGAGCCCTGGAACAGTTCGTTGCCAAGGAATCCCAGCCCGGTCCCCTGGTGGAAGAACTTCACTACGTCCTTCAGGAGATGAGGCTGGGGGTGACCCGAAAGCAGGCCCTCTTGAACATGCGGGATCGGGTTCAGTCCGAATACATGAACACGGTGGTGGGAGCGATCGTGCAGGCCGAACAGATGGGTACGCCCCTGTCCCAGGTGCTGAGGATTCAGTCCCAGGCCAACCGACTGCGGCGCACCCAGAGGGCGGAACGCATCGCCGCTGAGGCGTCGGTGAAGATTCTTTTTCCGCTGATGCTCATCCTCATGGCGGTGTTCCTGACCCTCTTCGGGCCAGTGATGATTCGATACATGAACGGGGAGTTGGTGTGACCATTCGCGGGTTTCGCGTCGAGCTTCTCGACTGGCAGGGAAGAGCCACGGCGGTGTTCGCCTTTGCCCAGGAGTACGTGAGGGTGGGGTCCGATTCCTCCTGCGAGGTGGCCTTCCCCGATGCCGACATGGCACCTGTCCACGGGCTGATTCGCTCGGTTCAGGACCGTCACCTCATCGCTGCGGGAGACAGCATGAGGGTCCTCACCATTAATGGAGGAATGGTGCAGGGGGCGGTGGATCTGCGTCCGGGAGATGTGATCCAGGCAGGCAGTCGGAGGCTGCGCTTCCTTCCCGATGCCGTGCCTGCCCAGGCCCCCGGATTGCCGGCGGTGGATGGAGGGTCCTCCTGGCGCCCCGCCTCTCCCACTCCCCCCACGGCGCCCCAGGCACCGGCAGCCTCGCCCCTCCAAGCGCCCCCAGCGGGAGGGGCTCCTCCTCCCGGTCGCTCTGACGATGACCGGACCCTGCCGTCCTACTCCCTGGCCCAGTCCCAGGCGCACCCCACCGTGACTCCCCACGGAACCCCCTACTCCCAAGGAGGAGGGGCTTCTGGGCAGATTCCCGGTGGGGTAGCGGCGTACGGCCAGGACACCTACATCCCCCCTCCTCCCCCCGTGCGCCGCAGTCCCATGACCAACCCGGCGGTGCGGGCATCGTTCATCTTTATGATGATGGTGCTGCTGCTTGCGGCGGCCAAGCTGTGGTTCTTTGACGATATCGCCTCCGAGGAGGGCAAGGATCGCCCCCGCGTAAAGTCGGTGCTTCCCGAAGTGGTGGGGACCAAGGGGGGCAAAACCGATGACGAGATCCAGACCAACGCCGACCGGGAGTATCAGATTGGCCTCAAGAGGCTGGAAGCCCACAACCTCAAGGATGAGAACCTCCAGGAAGCCATCCTTCACTTCACCGAGACGGAGAGACTCCTGAAGCTGTTGCCCCACGAAACGCCCCTTCTCTCCCAGGCCCAGGCCAAGCAGAAGGAGGCCCGACAGCTCCAAGACGAAAAATACGGAGACGCCCGTTTTCGCTATCTCCAACTCATCCGCCTTGGCCAATACAAGGACGCCAAAGTGGAGCTGGAGCGCATGCTCAAGATCCTGTCCGACCCCAAGGACCCCCGGTTTCTCAAGGTGGAGCACGAGTTGAACACCTTTGAAGACACCATGAAGGCGAACCGCTGAATGCCCCAGCTCCTCGTCCAAACTCCTGATGGCGCCCAGGTCCAACACCGGGTGGAAGGCACTCCCTATCGCATTGGACGCCAGGCAGACAACCATCTGGTGCTCAAGGACAACGGGGTCAGCAAGCACCACTGCGAGCTGGTACAGAGCGGCCATCGCTGGAACCTCAAGGACCTGCAGAGCGCCAATGGCACCATCGTCAACGGCATTCGCACCGCCGAATCCGCCCTCTCTTCCGGCGATCTCCTCACCGTCGGCCCTTTCCGGATCACCTTCCAGGACGATGTCTCCGATTCCGCTACTCCTACTGAGGACGAAGACGATGCCACCTGGGTGGGCGCCAAGCCCCAGACTCCTCCCCGCGCAGGAGGAGTGGCTCAATTGGGCCCCCAAGGAGTCCCTGCCCCAGCGGCCATTCCCCAGGCAGAGTTGGAGGTGCTGGGAGGATCCCTGCGGGGAAGGAGATTTCCCGTTCCCCCTCATGGCCTGACCCTGGGGGCCGGTGCAGGAGCCGATGTTGTCCTGGACGACCCCTACGCCTCCCGCCGACACGCCAAGGTGGAGTGGGCGGTCGGGGAGTTTCGGGTGGTGGACATGGGGAGCACCAATGGCATCCTCATGGAGGGATTGACCACCCGGGAGGGACGGCTGAGGGACGGGAGCCGTTTCCAAATCGGACAGCTTGGGTTCATCCTCCACTGGCCCGGGGGGCCCCCCGCCATCGTCCCCTCTCCCTTCCTTCCCGGGGCCCACACCCTGGGGGCCGTTCCCCCCCTGTCCCCGCCATCCATGGCCGTGCCGGCTTTGACTCCTCCACCGCCAGCCTCCTTGACGGTGGAGATGAATCCTGCCGGCCAACGCCGGGTGCGTGTGGGCAGCCTTTCGTTTTCCCCGTTGATGGTGGCGGTGATGGGGGTGTGCGTGGCCCTGGTGGTGGTAGCCATCGGCGCTCAAGTCGTCCGCTCGGTCGCTCCCATGTTCAAGACCACCGAGAAGGTGGACACTTCAGCGGTCATGCAGGCGGCCAAAAGAGCCTACGACGCCGGGCAGTGGGAGCAGGCCGAAAAACTTCTCAGCAGCATCCCTGGCACCGACGTCAACGGCCCTGACGCCGAGGCCATGCTGGCCAGCATCGTCATCGAAAAGGACAACCAGAAGAGGCTGGCGGTCATCCAACTCCTTCTGGAGCAAGGAGTTCCCGACAAGGCTGAGGAGAGATTCGCTGAAATCCCGGCCACCTCCCGGTATTTTCCCGAGGCTCGCAAGACCATCACCGATTGGATGGACGAGAGCGCCCGGGCCGCCGTAGAAAAAGGTCGGGCCGCCCTGGCGGTGGATGACATCGCTGCCGCACGAGCCTCCCTGTCTGAGGCCACTCGCTTCAACCCCGAGGTGGAGGGCCTCTCCGAGCTTCTGACCCAGGTAGAAACCCGCGATGGCATCGTCGTGGGAGAGGAGGGGGAGGGTGTGTCCCCAGTGCGAGGGGGCAGGGTCTCTCCCCGCTCCCCGGGGAAGCCTCGGGAGGGACCTCGCCCCGAAGCCGTGGAGGCATGGCGTCGCAAGTACCTCTCCGGCGATGTGGGAGGAGCCAGGGCGGGGCTGGAGGAGCTGATGCGCTCCCCGGACACCCAGGTGGTCGGAGAGGCCCAAGGGGTGCTGGGAGAAATGGACAGGGTGGAACGGAACCTGTCCAATGGCATTTCCGCCTTGCAAAAAGGGGATCTGGACACGGCAGACGGGCGCTTTCGGGAGGCCATGGCAGGAATCAACGGCCTGGACCCCCAGGGACGCAGCCCCAAGGCCCAGGAAGTTCGCCGTCATCGTGTAGAGGAACGCATCGCTACCGGTCAGAGGGCCTTGTCCGCCGCCGACCATTCCACCGCCAACAAGGCGTTTTCCGAGGCTCGTCGCCTTGATCCTGGCAACAGCAAGGTGGAGTCCGCCCTTCGTCAGTTGGAAACCAAGGCTCAAGAGGTCTACGCCCGCGGCTATGTGGCCCAGAAGGACGGCACTCCCTCCCGAACCAAGGAGGCGGAGCAGTGGTACCGCCAGGTGCTCACCATCGCCCCTGAGGGGGAAGGGTTTCAGTATCGAGCCAAGGCCGAGGCCCGCCTGCGCGAGTTGGCAGGAGGAACTGAGTAGCCATGGCCATTCCCGATGCTGAAGCGATCTTTCGCCAATCCATGGATGTGCATCTTCAGCCCATCCGCGCCCTTCTCCAGGATCCCACCGTCGCCGACATCCTCATCAACGGACACGATGAGGTGTACGTTGAACGAAAGGGGAATCTGCTCCCCACCGATTGCCGCTTCTCCTCCCAGGAAGCGTTGATGGCGGCCGTTCGAAACATCGGCCAATACGTGGGGAAAACCGTCACCGCTGAAAACCCGATGATGGATGCTCGCCTGCCGGATGGCTCCCGGGTGGCCGTCATCCTCCCTCCTACCGCCCGGCGAGGCGTCTACATCGCCATCCGCAAGTTCAGTCGAGACATCCTTGGCATGGACAAGCTGGTGGAGATCGGCTCCATCAGCGAGGACGCCGCCGAATTCCTGCGAATCTGCGTCATTTCCGCGCGCAACATCATCGTTTCGGGGGGCACGGGTTCGGGAAAGACCTCCCTGCTCAACGTGATTTCCTCCCTCATTCCCCACGATCAGCGCATCCTCGTCCTCGAGGACGCCTCTGAATTGAAACTTCAACAACCCCACGCCCTCCAGATGGAGACCCGGCCTGCCGACCGCTACGGCAGGGGGGCGGTGTCCATGCGGGACCTGCTTCGGGCCTGTCTGCGGATGCGTCCGGATCGGATTGTCATCGGCGAGTGTCGCAGCGGCGAGGCCATCGACCTCATCCAGGCCATGACCTCGGGTCACCGTGGTTCCATGAGCACCACCCACTCCAACCATCCCATCGACACCCTGGCCCGCCTGGAAACCCTGTGCCTGATGAGCGATGTGCAGATGCCCCTCAAGGCGCTCAGAACCCAGATCGCCTCCGCCATCGACATGGTGGTGCAGATCAGCCGCTTTCACGATGGAACCCGCCGCATCACCTACATCACCGAGGTCCTCCCCCTGGATCGGGATGGGGAGTACCGGGTGCATGACCTGTTCCGGTTCAAGGCCATTTCCAAGGATGTCCATGGCCACGTTCATGGTGTCCTGGAGGCGGTGGCACGTCCTACGTTTGAAGACGAATTGCGGGTAGAAGGGCTGGCCCTCCCCGCCTCCATGATGCAGCTTCCCGAAATCCAGAAGCGAACCCGCAGCGCCGCCGAGGAGAGCCCCTGATGAAAAATATCCTTCCATTCCGAACTCTTGCCGCTCTTGCCGCCGTCCCTCCGTCCCTGATGGCCCTATGGGCGGCGGCCACCACCGCGTCCCTGACGGGTACCGGGTGCAGCAACACCGCTTGCTACGACCTGTGCGCTGCTCAGGCCCAACTCATTGAAGGGTGCTTCACCGAGTTGCAAGGTGGGGCCGAGGTCAACTGCGGGAACAGCTATCACGCCGTGGGTGAGGTGACCTGGGAGGCGTTCGGGGCCACCGGCAAGGACGTCTACATTCTCGACTGCCAGACCCGATATGACGTAGCCGTCACCGATTACGATCTGGATCGCCAGGCAGAGGTCCGGGAGCAATGCACCGAAGACCTTCGGACCTTCGCCCAGGACACCCGCGACTGTGAATCCCTGGGGGGCGTTCTCCTGCCTTGCGAGCCGGATGCGACCGATGATGACACCGGGCTCTGAGGGACTCCCGTCACGGCAACCGGTCGTTTTCGCTGCAATTCCGGTAAAAAGACGACCCTGAAACTCTGTCTGGGCCTCTACCAGTTGGCGGAGAATCCCACTCCGTTCATGTCCGGCCCGAAAACCGGGACCACCCGCATGGCCTTCGGGGACCTGGGCCTCCCCACTTCCGCCAGAATCACCCCCACCACCGCCACGCTCACCCCGGTGACGCAGAGGATGGGGCCGAGCCCTCCTCGCCCCTCGCTGGCGTTGTTGATGAAGTAGGCGAAGTTATAGGCCGCTTGATCCTCCGCCTCCCCATCCCCATCAGGATCCGACTGCCTGCCCACCGCAAAGGCCACTCCGGTCAACACTCCTCCCGCTCCTCCCACGGCCACTCCGATGGCAAAAAACGCTTGCCCGGCTTGCTGGGCCCGCGCCTTTTGCACCGTCTGGGAGGTCTTCTTGGGGGTTGTTGAAGAAGAAGAATCGGAAGCCCGAGTGGGCGTAACGGGGGCGGTGCTGGACGTGGTCGCTCCCGCTGAGGGGGTCGCCGAGGGGGTCGTCGGGGCCGTTCCTCCTGCCGAAGCGGGAGGAGTGGACGCCACAACCGGTGAGGGGGTGGAAACGGAACCAGCCCCTTCAGGGACATCAGCCACCTGAACCACCCCCACCTTCTCGTCCCAACAGGAAATCGTCGCCCCCCTCGCTCCGGTCCAAGCACAAGCCCGGGTCTTCCCGTAGGCCTTGGCCAGGGAGGCCAGAAGCCCAGCGGCCTCAGTTCCCGGGGTGGGGACGGTGGCGGAAGACCAGGCGGATTCCCCATCATAAACAAAGACTTCCCGTGCGGGAGGCACCTCGAAAACCGCCGTGCTCACCCGGCTGCCCTTCTTCACCTGAAAGACATGACGACCAGGGGCGACCGGGTACAGACCGGAAGCGCTCGGCTTTCCGTCCAAAAACCCCGAGGCCCCACGAGACACCGATAGCCGCACCTTGGCGGGAGCCAGAGAGGCCACGGCCTGGCCCGCTTGAGCCTGCTCAAACACCGACTTCACCTCGGGGCTATAGGATTCATCCCACTGAAGAGAACCATCCATGGACAAGGCCCCCCGAAAGGCTGAGGCGGCAGCGTCGATCTTGCCTTCGTAGTATTCCAACACTCCTCGGAGGAAGAACGGAGCCGTGATGTCCTTGGTAGAAAGTACGTCTGAGACGCAAGGAAAGATGGCTTCCACCAGTTCCAGGTCCTGACGCGCTGAGGTCAACAGGAGCCCATCGATCTGGGTCCGGACGGCCTGAAGAGAGGCCTTGACCGCGTCCACCGCCACAGCATCCCCCTTGCAAGTGGTTCCCGGCACTCCCACCACCCAGGCTCTTCCGTCGCCCCACTCCAGGGCACTCTCCACCGCCACCGGCTGCCAGGGCGCGTTGGCCGGATCCTGAAACTTCCAGCGGGCGGCACTGACAGCCTGGGTGCGAGCCTGAGAGGAGTCCGATCCGGAAAAGATCACCACCCCTCCCACGGAATCAGCGGCCCAAGAGGAACGGGGAATCGCCGGCAAGAAGAGGCACACAATCAAGCCAAGGGCCAAGGTCCTGCGAGCCAGATCAAGTAGATGAAGCCTCAAGTCACACGCTCCGCACGGGGGGACGGGTCCATCCTATCAGGGTTGGCCGGCCTTGGCCCCGCTACGGTCCCTCAGAACGCTCCATCTCCCGGGAATTCAACATCCAAAACACGAACCTGCCCCGACGCGAGATGAAGTCGGGTCTTGCCCCGATCCTTCTCCAGGAGGGTCCCGGGCAGCCCTCCATCCTCCAGGAGCCTGCGCGTATATGAAAGAAGCACGTTCAGGGCCTGAGGAGATCGATCTCGGGCGCCCACACGAGTCCATATGCGGGCCCGCAACAGGTCGTCGTCTACCCAGGCCTCCCCGGGCCCCTCCTCTGCCTCGGCGGCGGCGGCAGCGAGAACATAGAGAGCCTTGAAACGATTGGCCGGTGGGCGCAAGTCCACAGTGCCTTCCCTCCCATGGATCCTCACCGTGCCCTCCTCTCCAGTGGAGGACCACACGGTCAGAATCGGTGCTCCCTCCTCCGCCCGTACCGTGGGATCCCCTTGAGGAGCCCGAGGGGCCGGACACCCCTCCACCACCCACCTCTCCGAGGGGCCGAACGAGATTTCATCGCCCACTCGCAAGGACAGCCAGTCCGCAGCCTCCTTGCCGTTCACCCGCGTGCCGTTGGTGGATCCGGCGTCCCGGACCCGATAGACCCCCTCCACCAGGGCAATGATGGCGTGAACCTTGGACACGGTGTTGCGAGGAAGATGGAGATCGGTCCCCGGCTCCCTGCCCACCGTCAGCCGAGGAAGCTCCAGCCGCACCTCTTCTGCTCCCTCCGCCGTGGAGCGCAACCTCAGGACGCTCACCTTCCTCCTCCTTGAGACGATTCGGAAACCATCCGCACGGTGCGGACCTCGGGAGGGGCGTTTTCCAGGGCTGCTGGAGCGATTCGCGTGGACAGAGGGGCGAAACGCACCCGGGAGAACAGGCGCAGATACCCCTGATGCTTTTCCTCCAACCAGTTCATCCACCGATCCGCCTCAATCTTCACCTGGTTGGGATCGGTGGGAGCCTGAGAAAGATAATCGATGCGAAGTTCGGGCCGGATGGCGGTGGAATGCCGAGCGATGTTCAGTACGGGCGTGGGGAAGGATTCCCCCCCCGAGGTCTCCACCCAGGTCCCCTTGGGAGGGGCCTCGGGGCGGAGATCCACCTTGCGGGAGGCGGCGGCGTTCTGCGCTCCGGTGCGAAGTCGATGTCCCGAGTAGGACAGCATGGAGGCCCGATCCCATGACTCCCGGGCTGCCCACCCATCCCCAATGGCAACCTGCTCATCCAGAAGATCGATGTAGTCAAAGGCATTGAGCCCAAGGAAAGTGGACCGAGTGAGGGTCATGTCCACCACCTTCCAGCTTCCTCCCTCTTGCGCCAGAGCCAGCACCATCCGGCCGAACTCCCGGGGCTCCTTGAGGAGGGGGCCCTCAGCCACCGCCATCACCTCCCAAAGGGTGTCCCGAGCCTCGTAGCTCACAAAGTTGGTAGCGGTAGGCTCCTCTCCACAGGCCACCTTCCGCCATCCCTTGGCATCGGGAGGTCCATCGGGAGGAGCATCCATGACCCTCAGCCTCTGCACACGGGCCAATGCGTATCCTCCCAGCATCGCCTGCTGGGCAAAGCTGTGAAGAGAAGGACCGTCCATCAGTCGGCGAAAGTGGGCCGAGGCCACCGAAAGAAGGCGGCCTTCATCAATGGCGATGATCCCCGTCAGTATTTCGGTGAGGAGGGACTGAATGAGCCCGGTGCGAGAATCGCTGGGGGGAACTTCCGTACAAACGGCCATGGCCGAACGCGTTGGCCCCCCCAGGAGCAGGAGCAGGGCCAGAGGGCTGCAAACCAGGAAGGAATGATTGTTCATGACGGCGGGGATTCTCTCACAGTGAAGCGGGGAGAGGGCGCGGCCCCATGGGGTCTCTGGCGGATTCCCCAAGTCCTGCTTCCATCACTCCCAGGGGAGAGAGGTCCCCTCCCACAAGGACCAGACCGTTCCCAGGGAGATGGCCAAACCGTAGGGCACTTTGTTGCTGTTGGCTGGGTCCAGAGGGACGGGCTGCAACCCGGGAAAAACATGCGTCACCGTGGCTACAAAAGCATTCCGCAGCCCCCGAACCAGGGTTCCCGTCCAGAGCATGGACGCAATCGCCAGAAATCCTCCGGCGAAGATGGCGTGAAAGAGAGCGGAAATCACCGCCGGCCAGCTCAGAAGGGCTCCCACTGCGGTCATCAACTTGACGTCGCCTCCCGCCATTCCACCGATGGCCATGACCAGAAAGAACGGAATGAAGGCCGCCGCCGCCCCCCCCAAGGCTCCCTGGGCCCCCGGCCAGCCCCCCATCACCGCCGCCATACCTACCCCCAAGAGCACCGCAGGATAGGTCATCCAGTTGTAGATCCGCCCCCATCGGAGGTCCGTCAACGAAGCTGCCACCAGGAGCACCGCCAGGACCGCCCGACGGGGATCGGTTTCCACCGCTTCAGCTCCTTGACTCCATAAAGTTACCCAGAATGACATCTTTACGCTTGCAACCTCCTCGGCTTGCCGTGCTACATTGCCAGCCGTCCGGGGTGCTGAACACTCTACCACGCGAAGCGTCCCCGGTTGCGACGGCCCCATGCAGACTGAGCAGGGATTGGTGGTCAGTACGGTAGTCGGAGAGAAGCAAGGAGCGGACTTGGAGTCCGGCCAGACCTTGTTGGAGTACATTCTGGTGGTGGTCATGACCACGGTGGCGATCATCGCCGTGGTAGGGACCCTCACCAAGGTCATCTTCGACTACTACCAGATGCAGGCCATCTGGACCTCCCTCCCCATCATCTGAACACGGGACGCGCCAGGCAACGCGTGGAAGGAGACGCACCCATGATCCGGAACGAGACCCTCGCTGTCCTGGCCGCTCTGATGAAGAATGCGGCCAATCGCCTGCATCGCGATGAAGAAGGTCAGGGCATGACCGAGTACATCTTCATCGTGGTGTTCGTCGCCATCGCCGTGCTGGTGGTCCTCGGCATCTTCAAGGACAACCTCAAGCAGCTTTTCCGCGACACCAACTCCGAGGTCGAGGGCATCGACGTCGCCCCCTCCGAGTAGTTCTTATCAGGCCGTGGGGCGCCACCCTTCCAGCCGGCGGGGTGGCGCCTCGCCCTGCGTCCTCGTCCATTCTCCTCCGCTTCTGTGGATTCCTTCCTGGGGGTTCTCCCCGCCAGGACCTGGATCGCCGGGGGTCAGATGGGTTGGACGGTGAGCCGGTCTCCAGGTTGAACCTTCTCCGCGCCTCCTGCCGCCAACTCCACCACGAACCGGGAGTTCCAGTGGATTCGGCTCATTCGCAGGGGAGGCATGGCCCTCTCGACATGGAGAACCTCTCCTGCTTCGGATACGAACAGCACGTCAATGGGGTAGCTCATCCCGACGGTGTGGACGCTGTTGCAGGGGTCTATGAGGAGCCCTTGCCCAGATGTCAGGGGAATCGAGCCCAGAAGCCCCCTGAGTCGGGACCAGAAGGTCGCCGCCACCCTGACATCCTCCGCCAGCAACTCGTTTCGACAGTAGATCTTCACCTGCATGGGAGCCTGTTCTACCATGGCCCGTCGGCTTTCGGCCCTGGCGCCGACGAAAGAGGAGACTGGGGTTGAGAGTCGCAAACGAAATACCCCTGCACGACCGGACTGTTGCATTCCCGGTCCCTCCTCTGTTTCTCCGTGCTTCGGCTTCGGCACTGCAACCGAGCGCCCCCGTCACCGCCCATTTTGGCCGGCCCTGTGAGTGCCATGGCCCGTAGGCTCATCGTCGCCAATCGAATCGGGTCGGGCCCGGTGGCCGATGTCCACATGGGCATCCAGGAAGGAGCCCTCACCCGCCAGGTCGCCGTCAAGGTGCTCCGTGCTGAGTGGTGTGCCGATGCCCAGGGGGCGGCCGCGTTTCTCCAAGGAGCCTCCCTCCAACAGGAGTTGGCAGGACCGGGAGTCGCTGCCGTCCTTGATGTGTCTGAGCACGGGGGTAGACCGGCGATTCTGCTTCCTTTGCGAGAAGGCGTTGATCTTCAGGCCTTGGTGAGAGGCCCGGCGGGTGAGATCCGCTCCCTCCCTCTTCAACTGGCCCTGGCCCTGACCCGTTCCGCCCTGGTGGCCCTGGAGCCCATCCACAGCCTGTCCGCCAGCCACGGCCAGCTTCGCCCCTCCAACATCTGGCTGGATGCGGGGGGAGGTCTGACCCTCACCGATTTCAGCCCCCAACGCCCTGGGGACCGGGTTCCCGGCCCGTGGACCTCCCCTGAACAGGCGGCGGGGGAGGCGGCCTTCCCTCCCTCAGATCTGTTTGCGCTGGGAGTTTTCCTTTTTGAGGCGGCTACCGGAATGCGCCTTCTTCCCGCCGATGCGGGGTCAGCAGTGGCAGCCCTGAGGGTCTGGCAGCCCCCTTCTTCGCTGATGGTTGTGGTACCCGGCTTGGTCTCCGCCCTCCTGGGACGGTGGCTGCTGGGGAATCCCGCAGCTCGGGGGACGACCACTGAGGCCCGGGAGGCCCTGGATCAAGCCGCTGCCTTGGCTTCTCTGGACATCAGCCCTTCGGTGGTGAGATCCGCCCTGGCCACGTTTGCCCCCCCGTCGGGAACCCCGCCTTCGCTTGCTCCTGTTCCGGCGTTTGCCTTTCCCGAAATCCCTCCGGCACCTTCCTCGGTTTCCCCCGCCTGGTCCCCCTCGCATCTTTCCTCCCCCGATGAGCACGAGTTGGACTTGCTGGCGGATGGGGAGGTGGTCCACCCTGACTCTTCCCTCCACGCCGTCATGGACGATGTGGAGCTCCTCCATGATGACCTCCCCGCCCCGAATCCGTCCCTCTCCACTTCCGCCTCACCCCAACCGGCTTCGCCCCTCCCTCCCACTCCGCCGTTGGTCCCCCTGAACCCGGTTCGCGCCGACGCCCCCTGGGTGGAGGACATCGATCTGGACGGAACGATGGCGGCTTCTCCTCCGTCACCTCCCCCCGCTTCTCCTTCTCCCCTCCCTGCTTTGGCTGCTGCCCCGGTTCTTGGAGAGGGTTTGATCCCTTCCTCATTGAGGGTGTCCTCCTCCCCCCCCTCCCCTCCACTCCTTCGGGGTGGACCGGCGGTAGAGGACCTGGATCTGGATGGTACTGTGGTTCACGGGGCCCCGTCGCCCGACTCCACCACGCCTGCCCAGCGTGCCCCCGCCATCGTCCCGGTCCCGGTTCACTCGCCTCCCAACCTCCCTCCCCGCCTTGCCCCCGAAGAAGCCGAGGGCACCCTGGTCTATGGGGCCTCCCCCGGGAGAGAAGACGGAACCGCCCTCTTTCCAGCCGGTTCAGCGGGAATGGCGGCACTCCCTCCCCATTCCAGTGCGTCGACAGCCGCGTGGGTCCCCCCGCCGGTGCCTCTCCCATCTCCTCCTGTCACCGCAGGTGGGATTCCCCGCGTCCTGTGGTTCATCCCGGCGATATTTGCAGTGCTGGCCGTCTTGGGACTGTGGCGGGTCCAGAGCCTTCGCGACCAGGAAAAGGCCCGCCCCCCAGCGGAGATGGATCTGGTCTCAGATCCATCGCGAATCGAGATGGAAACCGAACCTTCTCCGACTCCTCCCCCGTCCTCCGTCGCCAAGGCACCGTCACCCCCGCCCGCTCCCCGAAAGAAGAGTCTTCTCAGGGACAACGTGGTCACCCGGGCCCTGGCCTCCCTGCGGAAGCCTGCGCCGGCCCCCTCTCCCACCCCGCCTGCTCCCCGCACTTCCATTCCTCGCCCCCTCACCGCCGGCACGACCACCACCGTCGGACCCTCCAAGCCCCCGCTGGGGGTGGGACCGGGTTCCGACCCCCTGGCCTCCGTCGCCTCATCATCTGCACCCGCCACGACACCCTCTCGAAATTCATCCGGCTCTCCGGTGACGCCCGCGCCTCCACCCGGCCCCGTCACCTCCGAATCCCGCATTTCTGCGCTGGCGGCTCCCGCCCAGGAGGGGCGATTGAGCGGAGAGGACCTGCGGTTCCTGGCTTCGGTGGAGGGAGGCTCTCCCTCCTATCGGGCTTCCCGCCTTCTCCTCCTCACCCATTACGACCGCACCGGTGACAAGAACCGCCACTGCAAGATCACTGAAGAGATGTTTGGCCGGGCTGATCTTCGTCATGATCCTGAAATTCTTCTGGAAATGGCAAAATGCCACCAATCCAGGCGCCAGCCTGCCAAGGCGGTAGAGCTTGCCGAAGAGGGGCTCAGGAACATTCAGTCCATGCCCCGATCCGTCCGCTATGGTGGCACGGTTACCCTCCTGGAGATCCTGGCCCGGGGATACCGAAGCCTGTGGGCCGCCTCGGCCAGCAACCTGTCCGGCGGCGATGATCGCTACCTGGACTCCTCGATCCGCTACTGGGAAAAGTTGGAACTGGCCGCCAAGGAAGACTGGCGGCGCACCATGGCACAGAAGGAACTGGCCGATCTGCGGAAGCGCCAAGAGCAGGCCCTGTGAGTTCTTCTTCCAACTCCCTCCTGGGCTCCTTCCGTATCGTGGGTGAGATCGGGCGCGGCAGCATGGGCACCGTCTATCTCGCCCGCAAGCGGGGAGAGATGGAGATGGGGAGGGCGGTGGCCTTGAAACGGCTGCACCCCGAACACATGCGAGATCTGGGCAACCTCCGGGCCTTCGTGCGGGAGGCGGAGATTGGCATCCACCTGAACCATCATAACGTGGTGGCGGTGCAGGAGTTGATTCCCGATGGGGATGGATACGCCATCGCCATGGAGTTCATTGACGGGGTGGACCTGCGAGCCATCTTTCGTCATCTCCATTCCCAAGGGAGGACCCTGCCCCTGGCCATCGCTCTGGAGATCATCGAGCAGGCTTGCCTGGGTCTGGACCACGCCCACCAGCCGGATCTCGCCTCACAGCGCCCCTCCCTGATCCATAGGGACTTCAAGCCCGCCAACGTGATGCTGACCCGCTCTGGCCTGGTGAAGGTCATGGACTTCGGCATCGCCCTGTTGGAGGTGCTGGGTGTGGATGAGGACCACACCGGCGGTGGCACCATCAAGGGCACTCCTCGCTACATGTCCCCTGAACAGGCACGAGGAGAGCCACTGACTCCGGCTTCGGATATTTTTTCAGCGGGACTGGTGCTCTACGAGTGTGTGACTGGAGAGCGGTTCTATCGGGAGTCCGACTTTCTGGCCCTGCTCAGGGAGGCCCAGACCGCTGACATCGCTCCCCCCTTGCGGCGGGCCACCGGGATCCCCCGACCGGTTCTGGCGGTGATGCGAAGGGCATTGGATCCGTCACCCCACAAGCGGTTTTCCCGTGCCCTGGCGATGGCCGAAGAACTCCGTGCAGCGCGGCGCAAGCTCAAAGAGGAAGAGAGCCTCACCAGTTTCGCCGCTCGTCTCTGTGAGGCCCTGGTCCAGCCCGTGCGAGAAGATTGCGCCCCCAAGCGGGGGGGAGACGATGTTGCGTCAAGCCGACCTGCCTTTTCCACTTCCCCTGCTGCTTCTGTTTCCACCCTCGCTGCGGGGACTCCCTTGCCGAACCAGAGGGCCGCTCCGGCGACGACCGGCTCCTTCCCCTCTCCTTCCCCTCGATCCGTGGCGGCAACGACCACCGGTTCGTTTCCCCCTTCCTTGGGGCCCCTTCCGTCATCCCCTCTTCCTCCGGGAGTGGAGATCCCCCAAGCCCTCCTGGATATCGCTCCTCCTGAGCCTCGTGCCGTTCCCTCCCCGTCCTTCCGTGCCCTCCCCCTGCCGCCCCGCCCTGAGGCCGGTCCCGCTCCGTCTTCCCAATCTGTCTCCCTTCCCACGGAAGTCCCTCCGCTCATCGCTTCCAAGCCGACGGGACAGCGCCTCCTCCCCCTGATCCTGGTTTCCCTCCTCACTTTGGGGGCGGCCGTCCTCGCCTGGACTGTCGTGCTGATGCCCGATTCCAAGGCCAGTCCAGTCGTCCTGTATGTGGATCCTCAAAGCGCCACCCTCCTGGTTCGAGGCAAGGCGGTCCCCCGGGGAGCCCACTATTCCATCACTCCTCCCGAGCCAGGGGAAACCCTGGAGGTGGTGATTTCTGCCGAGGGGTTCTCCCTCCGCACCGAGGTTCTCACCCCCGCCGATGCCGGGAAGAAGAGGTTCATCTCCCTCACTCCCCTTGGCGAGCCTTCGGCCCCTCCCTCCTCTGCCCAGAGCGGTTCCTCCCCTCCCTGACCGCCCCCTCCCGTTTCTCCATCTCCGCCCTCTGATTCCCTTTTTCCACGCCGTCCAAGCGAATGCAGGGCTCCTTCTCGCTCCGTTCTCCTTGGAGACTTCGGATCGCTGCCCCCATCGTTTAATTTTTTTCACTCAAGGGTTTCCCAAAATTCCCGAGAGGGAGTAGGGTCTTCGGGATACAAGCGCGGTTTTTTTGCCCTGATTGTCCGCGCTCTTTGTTTACGCTATTGGCATTTCGCCGTAGTGCCTGCCTCTTTACGCTCAGGAGCAATGCATGATGCCCCAGTTCAGACTCTCCTTCCCTTCCCCTTCCTCCCTTCGTTCCACCTTCAACCTCCCCGGGCTCGTTTCCGCCGCAGTTTTGGCGGCGGGACTGCTCGCCTCAGGGAGTTCTTGGGCCGCTGACCGCACGGTGGGCTCCGGAAAGACGTACTCAACCGTCAAGGATGCCATCAAGTATGCTGCCGCCGGGGACCGCATCCTCATCTACGCTGGTACCTATACGGGCAACCTTGTAGTCAGCAAGAAGCTGGAATTGAAAGGGATGGAATCGGGAGTGATCATCACCGCTTCCAGTGGCACCGTCCTCGGCTTCCTCAACAACAATGCGTCGGGAAGCAAGGTCAGCAATCTCACCGTCAGCGGTGGAGCCAGCCCCACCGGAGCCACCATCCGGGTGTACCGCAGCTCCGCGTCCTTCTCCGGAATTACCGTCACCAACGGAGCGGCCACCAGTTCCGGTGGAGGGCTCCTCTGCTCTGAGTCCACTTGCTACGTTGAGAATTCCACCTTCAGCAACAACCTCAGCTACGGGACGGGTGGCGCCATTGCCAGCTACCGTAGCACCATGGAGTTGAAGAACTCCTCCATCGTCAACAACGACTCCACCGGGAAGGGAGCCGGATTCTATGCTTCCGCCTCCTCCCTGCTGATTTCCGGCAACCTGTTTGAGGGAAATGATTCCTCTTCCGAGTCGGGCGGTGGAGTTTCCATCACCGACTCCAGTGACTTCGAACTCCTGGACAACACCTTCCGGTGGAACACTTCCGGACAGATGGGAGCGGGATTCCACGCCATCAACGACACCGGCGTGGCCACTGGCAACCTCATTGAGGAAAACACCTCGGCGACCGACGCGGGTGGGATGGTGGTCCAGCACAGCGATGTGGACGTCATCGGGAACGTCATTCGCGGGAATCACTGCGCCTGGGCTGCCGGCGGCCTGTACGTCCTCGACGCCGAGGGTGGGATGGTCCGCAACAACGTGGTGTATGCCAATTCCACCGATCAGGTGGGAGGCGGCATCGTGGTGGAGACGGGCACCGGCGACATCTACAACAACATCGTGGCCTACAACGAGAGCGCCCTGGGTGGGGGAGGAATCCTGGCGGTCAACGGAGCGGTGGGGGCTCGGATTGTCAACAACACCGTCTATGACAACACCGCCGGAGGAGACTTTTCAGCGGGAATTGCCGCTCTCAGTGGGTCAGACCTGTACGCCGTCAACAACATCTCTGTCATGAACGTCCAAGGGGGAATGTACGCCGAGGATGATGCTCCCCTGGTGGATGTCCGATACAACGACTCATGGGCCAGCGATGAGGACGGGTTCACCAACTATGCCGGCTCCGCCGACAGCGCCGAGGGTGTGTCCGGCAACGTGGCGGTGGATCCCGTGTTCCGCATCCTCAACACCACCTATGATGTGGAAGATGACGACCCCCGCCTGCAAGCGGGAAGCCCCCTGGTGAACACCGGCGACCCAAGTATTCTTGACACCGACGGCAGCCGGAGTGACATGGGCGCCTTCGGTGGCCCCTGGGGCAACAGCTGGGACGACCTGCCGGTGAACTTCATCTGGTAGAAGCAGAGTCTCTCTGAGGCGCGGGGCCCTCCAGCTCCCCTCGGACCTCCCCTCCGGCTCCCCTCTCCACTTCCCCACCCTCCCCAGCCTGCTGGCTACACCGGCAGCAGGATCCTCTCCCCATCGAATCGCACCGGTGCGGTATTCACGCTGTTCCCAGGACGGGAAACGCAAGCTCCCGTGGTCACATCAAAGGACCAACCGTGATCGTTGCAAGTCACCACCTTGCCGCTGAGATCCCCGTCCCCCAAGGATCCTCCCGAGTGAGGGCAGGCATTCTCGATGGCGAAAAATTCTCCCTCCACATTGAACACAGCGTACTCCCGATCCAGGGCCTTCACCTTCTTGCCCCCATTGAGAGGGATGTCAGCCTTCTTGGCGACCTGCCAGAAGGTCAGACTCTCTGTTCCCTTGGGTCGCGCCGACGGAGTGGAGTCCTTGAGGGCTTTCTCTTCAGCGAGGGTGTAGGTGGGGGGCTTGGGCCGTCCCGTTTCTTCTGCTTCCTCGGCGGCTGCCTCGGCGGCGACCTTGCGGGGATCGGGCGGAGTGGGCGAGGAAGACGAGGTCCTTGCGGCCGTTGGAGACGACTCGGAGGGGGCTTTCGCCGGACCCAGGATGGAGAAGAACAGGCTCCCCACCGGGCCAGGAATGCTGATGAGGGTGCGCTTCAGGCGCTGACGAATACGGAACGGGGTCATGGGATCCTCCACAGGTCCAGATCGGGGAGCCAGAGTGTATCCACCCGCAGGAAGATGGCAACGGGGGTGCTCACGCTGCGGGCACGCGGAAACTGTGGTGATCGGAACTCCGGCGGAGATAAAGCCCTTGCGCGACATGGATGAAATGTCTAAAAGTGAATCGTTCCTCAGTGAATGACTATTCAGTCACCGAGAGTTTTTCAGGTTTCCCCCCCCTGCGGGCGCGCTGATTGCCCCTCTCTCCCCGGCCTCGAGCCACCTGGAGTCCTTCCCATGACCGGCATCGCCTACGATCCCGACCTTCGAGACATTCGCTTTGTTCTCTATGAACAACTCCAGGTGGACAGGCTGTCGTCCATTGCCCGCTATCAGGAATTCAACCAGGAACTCTACGACATGGTGCTGGATGAGGCCGCCCGCCTCTCCCGAGAGACCCTCTTCCCCATCAACTCCAAGGGAGATCGAGCGGGCTGCACGTTGAGCGGAGGCAAGGTCACCACTCCCCTCGGGTACAAAGAGGCGTGGCGCACTTACCGCGAAGGGGGCTGGGTCAGCCCCACCGCCCCGGTGGAATACGGAGGCCAGAATCTCCCCGGAGCCGTCGGAATCGCCGTTGGGGAAATGTTCTCCTCAGCCGCCTGCGCCTTCATGATGTACCCCGGCCTGACCCGGGCCGCTGCCGATCTGTTGACCCACTTTGGCAACGACTGGATGAGGACCACCGTCGTCCCTCGTCTGGTCGCCGGAGAATGGTCGGGAACCATGTGCCTGACCGAGCCCCAGGCGGGTAGTGCCGTGGGAGACAATCGCACCCAGGCCGAACCCCTGGGGGACCGTCGCTACCTCATTCACGGCACCAAGATCTTCATCTCGGGCGGGGATCAGGACCTCACCGCCAACATCATCCATCTGGTGCTGGCCCGTACCCCTGGTGCCCCCGCCGGCGTCAAAGGGTTGTCCCTCTTCCTGGTTCCCAAGGTTCGCTTCGACCCTCAGAGCGGAGCCCTGGGAGAAGCCAACGATGTGGTGTGTTCAGGCATCGAGCACAAGATGGGAATCAACGGAAACGCCACCGCCATGTTGAACTTCGGTGACTCGGGGGGATGCCAGGGCTGGCTGTTGGGTGAAGAGGGAGACGGCATCACCCAGATGTTCCACATGATGAATGAGGCCCGTATCGGCGTTGGCCTCCAGGGACTGGCGGTGGGAGGAGCTGCCTATCGGTTTGCCCTGAACTACGCCCGGGATCGCGTCCAGGGCACCCGAATCGAGGACATGCGGGACGCCCATGCCCCTCGTGTAGCCATCGTTGAGCACCCCGACGTCAAGAGAATGCTCTTGTGGATGAAGGCTCATGTGGAGGGACTCCGCAGCCTCCTCTATACCACCGCCATGTGGCACGATCTGGCCGCCAACTCCACCGATCCGGCCGAGAAGGAAAAGTACGACCAGTTGGTGAGCCTCCTGACCCCCATCTGCAAATCTCATGGCTCCGACAAGGGTTTTGATGTAGCGGTGCAAGCGGTTCAGGTTTTTGGAGGCTACGGATACTGCGGTGAATATCCCGTCGAGCAGTATGTGAGGGACGCCAAGATCTTCTCCATCTACGAAGGAACCAACGGCATCCAGGCGTTGGACCTCCTTGGCAGGAAGGTCAGCATGGGGGGAGGAATCCTCCTGCTGCGGTACATGGGAGAGATCAATGAGATCCTGGATGGAGCCCGGGGGAGACAGACCCTTGCCATAGAGATCGAGGCCGTGGAAAAGGCTCGGGATCTCCTGGGGGCCGTCACCTTCCAACTGGGCAGCTACAACGCCTCAGGAGATCGGGCCTACCCCGTCCTCCAGGCCACTCCCTACCTGAACCTGTTCGGCACAGTGGTCCTGGCGGTAGAACTCCTCAAGCAGGCGGCCTTGGCGGACAGGGCGTTGGAGCAGGGGGGGGCTTCCCTGTCCTCGCCGGATGCCTCCTTCTATCGAAACAAGGTTCGCACCGCTCGCTTCTACATCCACAACATCCTCCCCCAGGCCCGTTCCCTCGCCAAAGGTATTGAAGCGGGAGATCGCAGCGCCCTGGAAGCGGAGTTCTGACCAGGGGAAGCCCTCCGTGAATGGAGGGCAGCTCTGAAATTTTTGTCTTATCCCGGAGTTGCCGTGACCCCGGCCGCATGGATTGCTGTCCTCTGGGCCTCTTTTCTGGGGGCTCATGTCTTCTTTTCTCACCCTCCGGTGCGCTCCCGCTTGAGCCGAGCCTTGGGGGAGTCGGGATTCAAGGGGGCGTATTCAATCCTCTCCATGGCCCTGTTCACCCCCCTGGTGATGACCTGGTGGTCTCATCGCCACGGCGGCGACCTGCTCTGGAATCTGAGAACCTCTCCGGTGGCGGTTCATGCCGCAGAGGCCCTATCGGTGCTGGGATTCTTCCTGATGTTCGGCGCTTTTTATCCTCCCTCGCCCTCCTACATTCCGGCCGCCAGCGTCAGAAAGCCCCTTCAGGCCCGGGGAATGTCCACTCTCACCCGCCACCCTCTGTTCATGGGGATGTCCCTGTGGGCCGGCTCCCACCTGCTCATGAACGGGTGGGGCAACGACACCCTCTTCTTCAGTGGATTCATCGTCACCGCCCTGCTGGGAACCCTTCATCAGGACTGGAGAAAATCACGAGAGATCCCCTCCTATCGCGAGCTGATGACCACCACGGGGTGGCTTCCCTTTGGAGCTTGGGTACGGGGCAGGGGACGGCCTCGGCTGGGGCGGGCGGGATGGGTGGGAGGACTCCTGGGAGGAGCAATTGCGGTGCTGCTTCGTGTCTTCCACCACTCCCTGTTCGGGTGATTCGGGGGGATCGATGAAGGCTCTGCATCCATCTCCCCTCAACCAACCTTGACCCATCTCCCTCCCTCTGCTACCACCCTGCCGCCTCGCCTCCCCCTCCTTCCGGGAGTCTCCTCGTGCTCGACATCGCCTACATTCGCGATCACGCCGATCTGGTCAAGAAGGCCATCGCCCAGAAGCGCTTCCACCTCGATCTGGACCTCTTGTTGGAAGCAGACCGTCGGCGGCGCTCCCTTCTGACCGAGTTGGACCAGTTGAGGGCCCGTCGCAACGAGCTGTCTGCTGCCATTCCCAAGGCCGTTGCTGGCGAAAAGCCTCTCCTGGTGGAAGAAGCCCGCAGCATTCGGGAGAGGTTGGCCGCCGCCGAGCCCGAGTTGACCGCCGTTCAGGAGGAATTCGACCGTCTGATGCTTCTGGTCCCCTCCGTTCCCTCTCCCGACGTTCCCGAAGGGGAAGGGGAAGACGACAATCTGGAGGTCCGCCGGGTGGGTACTCCCCGGGAATTCGACTTTACCCCCAAGGATCATGTGGAGTTGGCCCTGCATTTGGGGCTGGTGAACTTCGATGGCCCGAGAAAGTTTGCTGGGGGACGTTCCTACGCACTCATCGGTGACGGTGCCCTCCTGGAGTTGGCGGTTCTTCGCTACGCCATCGATATCGTAGCCGCCCGGGGGTTCCTTCCGGTGATTCCCCCAGTCATGGTGCGGGATGTGGCCCTCTTCGGCACAGGATTTTTTCCCCTGGGAAGGGAGGACACCTATGCCATGGAGAAGGAAGATCTGTTCCTGACCGGCACCTCTGAAGTGAGCCTGATGTCCCTTCATCGCGAGGAAATTCTGGAGGAGAGTCAGCTCCCCATTCGCTATGTCGGCCACTCCACCTGTTTCCGGCGAGAAGCGGGAGCCCATGGGCGCGACACCCGAGGTCTTTATCGGGTGTTCCAGTTCCAGAAGGTGGAGCAGGTCACCCTGTGCGTCGCCGATCCGGAGGTCTCCCGGCAAGAGCACGAGCTCCTCCTGAGCAACTCCGAGGCCATCCTTCAAGGGCTGGGAATTCCCTATCGGGTTGCCCTGGCCTGCACCGGGGAGATCGGCCTCGGTCAAGTGCGGAAAAACGAAGTGGAATCGTGGATGCCCTCCCGCCAAAAGTATAGCGAGACCCACTCCTGTTCCACCCTCCATGACTTCCAGTCCCGCCGCTCCCAGATTCGCTATCGCGACACCCACGGGCGAGTCAAGTTTGTGTATTCCCTCAACAATACGGCCATCGCCTCCCCTCGCATTCTCATCCCCATCCTGGAAAACTTCCAGAACGCCGACGGCACCATCACCATCCCTCCCGCCCTTCGCCCCTACATGAACGGCAGAGAGCGCATCGAACCCCGAAAGTAGCCTCGCCAGGTCCCTTCAGGAATCGTCCCGCACCGTCACCCTCCTCCCGTCCGCAGACAGCACCTTCAGGAGGCTCCCGCAGGCCTGGCAGCACAAGGTTTCACCAGGATCGGGGGAGCCGTCCAGGATGTTCCAACCATCACACACCGGGCAGGGGAACTCGGTGGCCCGGGAGGAGGAGCGGAGCAGGCGGGGAGCGCGCAAAACCGAGGAGGAAGGGCCCAAGACGGCTCCCGGGCGGGCGAGCCATGGTGCAGCGCCTCGCCGATGCCTATAGTAGCCCCTGGCGTCCCGCCGGAGGGACCCTTTTTCCACCCACGATCCAAGCATGAGCCGACGCAGCAAGTTTCTTCTCGCCTTCTTCACCTTGATGGCTCTGGTGTTCGTCGCCTCGGTGGCAGGGGTGGTCATGATGCTCCGGGGAGGAACCGGTTCCTCTCCAGACGGGTCCTACCTGGTGATCCACCTCGCTGGGGACCTTCCGGAGCAGCCGGGGCCGGACGATCGCCTATCTGACTACTTCGGCGGCGCCACATCCTCGGTGATCGACATCGACTCTTCCCTCAGGAAAGCGGCCAGGGACGAGGCCATCTTGGGGGTCATCGTCAAAATCGATGATCTGGGAATCGGCATGGGCAAGGTCCAAGAGATCCGGGATGCCATCAGCCGTTTTCGCTCGGAAAGCGACAAGAGGGTCTTTGCTTGGGCAGAGTCCCTGGGGACCAAGGAGTACTACCTGGCCTCCGCCTGCACGGCCATCTATATGCCGCCGGAAGGGTTGGTCTTTTTTAATGGTCTGGCCTTCAATGTCACCTTCCTCAAGGGGACCCTCGACAAGTTGGGCGTGCAGGCGGAATTCGCCCGTATCGGCAGGTACAAGAGTGCCGTTGAGCCCATGACCCGGGAGGGAATGAGCGAAGACTATCGCCAGGTGATGGAAGAGTTGGCCACCGATCTGTTCGCTCAGATCGTAGAAGGAGTAGCAGCAAGCCGGGGGCTCTCCCGAGAGGACGTGCTGGCTCTCATCGACAATCCTCCCCTCACCGCCAGAGAGGCCAAGGAAAGGAAGCTCCTGGACGAGATCATGTACCGAGACCAGTTGGAGGACACGCTGAAGCAAGCGGACCAGGAGGAGTGGAGTCTGGTGGAATTGGCCGACTACCAGCGGGTTTCCGCCGCTTCCCTGGGGCTGGGCCAGGGGCCGCGCATCGCCGTCATCTACGCAGAGGGAAGCATCAACACTGGGGAAAGCTCCTCGCCGGGTCCATTGGGGGGAGACCGGAGTGTGGGTTCGGCGACTCTCACCGCCGCCATCCGCCAGGCCCGTAAAGATGAGGACATCCGGGCCATCGTCCTCCGGGTGGATTCTCCCGGTGGCTCCGCCCTGGCCAGCGACCTGATGTGGAGGGAGCTGGAGCTGGCTCAGGAGAAGAAGCCGGTGGTGGTTTCCATGAGTGATTACGCTGCCTCAGGAGGGTACTACATTGCCATGGGAGCCGATGCCATCGTCGCCCAGCCGGCCACCCTCACTGGCTCGATCGGGGTTTTTGCAGGCAAGGTCAACCTGGAAGGGCTGTACGACAAGATCGGAGTCCACGTAGACACCGTGCAGAAGGGCCGCTTCGCCAATCTCTTCAGCGGGGATCAGCCCTTCAGTTCCGAGGAGAGAGCCCTGCTTGATCGATACATCCAGTCCTTCTACCAGGGCTTCGTCCAGAAGGCGGCAGAGGGTCGAAAGGTCTCACCCGAGGCCATCGACGCCGTGGCCCGGGGCCGAGTGTGGACGGGAAAACAGGCCCAGAAAGTTGGTCTGGTCGATTCCCTGGGAGGATTCCGGGAAGCCCTCCGCATCGCCAAGGAAAGAGCAAAAATCGACGCTGACCAGGAAGTTTCCCTCGTTCTTCTGCCGGAACCCCCCTCTTTTCTAGAGTCCTTCCTGGGGGGAGGAGGTCCCAGCGCCTTGGCGGAAAACGCTTCCGAGCCTCTCGCGCCCCTGGCCCGCCTCCTCCCCCTCGGGGCCAATGCTCTGGCCGAGGTGGTCGCCATGGCCCCCTTGTTGGCTTCGGGCCAGCCCCTGGCGCTGATGCCTTTCCGGGTGACCGTGGAGTAAATCATCGTGGGGGGGCGCTCCTCTTCGCCCTGATGGATGACCGTCTTCCTTGACAGAAGGAGGCGAGGTCCATATCCTCCCCCGTCCGCATCGGTGTGTCAGGAATCTTTTGCCGATTCCGGCCGCAGGAGGTCGCATGGCTCGTGTCACTGTTGAGGATTGCCTGGAAAGAGTCGAAAACCGGTTTGCCTTGGTGCTTCTCGCCGCCCAGCGCACCCGCCAGATCCTCAAGGGAGCCCCCACTCTGGTGGATCAGGAGAAGGGCAACAAGGAGGCCGTCATTTCACTGCGAGAGATCGCCAAAGGCCTGGTCGCCTTTGAGAATGCGGAAGCCAAACCACGAGTGGTGCAAATTCCCGAGGGCCACAGCAGTCCCATCATCGTCTCAGGCCCGGCCCCCCTGCGTGGGAACATTGACACTGGATCCATTGAGACCGATGACGAGGAAGCCTCTTTCGACGCTGACCGCTTCTAGCCCCGGAGTCCCCGCGTCCCCCTCTCCGTCTCCACGCCGTTCCTTCCTCTACTGGAGCCCACCACCATGGCCAATCCCTCCTCATCTCCCGTCAGCAACTATCGGCCGGCCCACCTCTTCGACAGCCGGGTCGTCGCTCGATACATCGAAGAAGGGCTCATCACCCTTCAGGAATACGAACAGTTCGTCGCTTCCCAGCCCGACCTGGCGGCTGCCTGCGACTGGGTAGATGTGTTTACCGATGGGGATCTCAACCCGTCCCGACCCCGAAGCCCGGTGCGCTCTTCCGACGAAGACTGAGCACTTCGAGCCCGGCGCGACTGTCTTTGCTCCCACCCTTTTTACTCCATCCGGCGCTGGGGCTCCTCGTTCGGGGCTGCCGGGATCGGTGATTTCCCGGAGGGCCTGTGTTGTTCCAGCATCCCTATCCCGTTGCCGCGCCCCGGGGCTCCAGACTGAACGCCAAGGGCTGGGTTCAGGAGGCTGCCCTCCGCATGTTTCTTAACAACCTGGACCCAGAAGTCGCTGAAAACCCAGCGGATCTGGTGGTCTACGGTGGGCGGGGAAAGGCGGCACGGGATCTCGAATCCTTCCGCCGCATCCAGGACTGCCTCCTCTCTTTGGGAGGAGAGGAAACCCTGCTGGTCCAATCGGGGAAGCCCGTGGCGGTGTTTCGCACCCATGCCGACGCCCCTCGTGTTCTCCTCGCCAACTCCCTTCTGGTGCCCCGGTGGGCAACCCGGGAGGAGTTTGAGAGACTGGAGGACCTGGGTCTGACCATGTACGGCCAGATGACCGCCGGCTCCTGGATCTACATCGGTACCCAAGGGATCCTTCAGGGCACCTATGAGACCTTCGCCTCGGCGGGGCGAATCCACTTTGCCGGCAGCCTCAAGGGGCGCTGGATCCTCACCGCCGGCCTGGGAGGCATGGGAGGAGCCCAACCCCTGGCGGCCACCATGGCCGGGGCCTGCTGCCTGGCGGTGGACGTGGACGAGACCCGCATCCGCCGCCGTCTGGAAAGCGGATACCTGGACCGCGCCGCTTCCTCCCTGGAAGACGCTCTTCAGCAGGTGCGTGGCGCCTGTGCTCGGGGAGAGGCCCTTTCTGTCGGGCTTCTGGGCAATGCCGCCGAAGTTTTTCCTGAGTTGCTCCACAGGGGAGTCGTCCCCGATCTGGTCACCGACCAGACCTCCGCCCACGACCCGCTGAATGGCTACATCCCCGCCGGCCTGACCTTGGCTGAGGCCTCTCGACTTCGTGCTACGGATCGCGAGGAATATGTGCGGCGTGCCCACGAATCCATGGCGGTCCATGTCTCCGCCATGGCCGGTCTGGGTCAGAGGGGCAGCCACGTTTTTGACTACGGAAACAATCTCAGGGATGGAGCCTTCAAGGGAGGGTTTCCCGAACTCTTTCCCTATCCTGGGTTCGTTCCCGCATACATCCGTCCCCTCTTTTGCGAAGGAAAGGGACCCTTCCGATGGGTGGCCTTGTCCGGTGATCCGGAAGATATCCGGGTCACCGATCGGGCCCTCCTGAAAGCGTTCCCCCACGACGAGGGGCTTCAGCGCTGGCTCACCCTCGCCGGTGAAAAGGTCCATTTTCAGGGCCTCCCGGCGCGCATCTGCTGGTTGGGATATGGGGATCGAGCCAAGGCTGGGCACATCTTCAATGAGCTGGTCCGCAGCGGCGAAGTGTCGGCTCCCATCGTCATCGGAAGGGATCACCTGGACTGTGGATCGGTGGCCTCCCCCTTCCGAGAAACGGAGGGGATGCGGGACGGCTCTGATGCCATCGGCGATTGGCCCATCCTCAATGCCCTCCTGAACGCCGTCAATGGAGCCTCCTGGGTGTCGGTGCACCATGGGGGCGGAGTGGGGATTGGCAACTCCCTCCATGCAGGGGTGGTCATCGTGGCGGATGGAACCGACGAAGCCGCTTCCCGTCTGGAGCGGGTTCTCACTGGAGACCCAGGGATGGGGGTGGTACGCCACGCCGACGCCGGCTATCCACAAGCCATTGACGTCGCCCGCAAGCGGGGAATTTCAATCCCCGGGGTGACCTGACACAAGCCCTCCCCCAGTCAGGGCCGATCCTCCAGGATCTCCAGCAGGTACCTCTTTTTCTTCTTTCCTCCGGCAGCGGCAACGATGGTGCGGATGGCCTGAGCGTGGATCCCACGCCGGCCGATGACCTTTCCGATGTCCTCTTTGGCCACTTTCAATTCAATTACACAGCTATGTTGACCCTCTACCTCGGTCACCTCCACCTCATCCGGCTTGTCCACCAGCGCCCGAATCATCGTCTCCACAAGGTTCTTCAACACATCCTCCTTCAAGCCACCGCACGGCAGGCGGGGCTCATTGCCCGGATCTTTCAATCAGGGCATCTGCAGCGCATATGCCGCAATATCCTCCTCAGGCCGACTCCCATACAGTAGGCCAGGAGGGCCAGGGCGTCAAGGCTCCTCTATTGTGTTTCCCGGTGTACCAAAATGAACCCCATGGTTTCAAAACTAAACCTTTTGAGCGGCCATCCTCGGCAGTCCCCTTCACGTACCCAGTCCCCCCATGGGGTATCCATGAGGAGGAACAACACTTGTCTTTGCGTTTCAGTACGTTGCCTCTGAGTTTCGCATGCACATTAGAGAGCACATCGATTGGCATCATCCTTGCTCATGGTGAGGGGCGTGATGAGTTTAGCGTTCCTTGCTCGCACACCACTTGGTGACGGCGGCCCCCCCTCCCCCTCATCCGCCGCGGGCAAGGAATATCTTGAAGGCTGGTCGCCCTGATGGGTCTCCAGCCTTCATTCTTTTCCCTCCCCCCTTTGTTCTCCTCCCGGTCCCTCGCCTCATCCAGCTCAGTCCTCAGGAAAATCAAGGTCAGGGGGAAGAACTCCCCGGCTCGCCGTGTTCCACCCACGCTGGCGTCCCTTCTTCCTGATAAGGCGGTTCCTTGTGAACATGGTCCGTCAGGAGAACGAACGATCCGGTGTGCTTTTTTTGCCTGCGAGGATGACGACACATGGGAAAGCTGGCGCTGGTGAAAGACCTTCCCCCTCCCCTTCCGGATGACGACTCTCTCAAGGCCCTGGCCGTCACCAACCGGCGCCGAGCCTACGAAATGCTTGTCCGCAAGTACCGGGACAAGATCTTCTATCACGGGTACTACATCCTCAAGGATTCCCAAGAAGCCTTCGATGTTGCCCAAGAGGTGTTCATTCGCTCTTATCAGGAAGACAAGCTGTGGGACGAAGACTTTCGCATCAAGGCATGGCTGTTTCGGGTGTGCACCAACCTCTGCTACAACATCGTGCGGGACAAGAAGCGCCGCGGTGGCATCCTGGAAAATCTTGGCCACGAGCGTAGGAGCAATTCGGAAGTCCTCCTGGCAGTGGACGCCGTGCTGGGGAGGGAGATGACCCAGCAGATGGGGCGAGCCCTCTCTCGGATTCCGTTGGACCATCGCAACATCCTTCTTCTCCGATACTGGGATGACCTGAGCTATGCCGAGATTGCCGAGGTATTGGACGTGAAGATGGGGACCGTGATGAGCCGTCTCAGCCGGGCGAAGACCGCCCTGGCTGAAGTGCTTGCTGAGGAGAATCTGGCATGACGAATTGTTTGAGGATCCGCCCTCTTTTGACCGGGTTCCTGGGGAACACCCTTCCCGATGGAGACATCGGGATGGTTGAGGGCCATCTGGAGGAGTGCTCCCAATGTGTCGCCCTGCTGGAGGCGATGGACAATACGCCGCCCCTCTCTCTTCCTCGGGCTGATTTCCGGCTTGAGTCCCAGATGTGGGCGGAGTTGGAGCGGGGCTTGGATCGAGCTTGGGAAGAGGCTCTTCCTCCTCCATCTCCCCCCGCCACTTCATCCTGGTGGGCTCGGTTGGCCCTCCTCTGGAGGGAGCGCTCCCTGGCCATTCCCTTGCCTGTGGCCATGGGATATGTGGCCGTGGCCTCAATGCTGCTGTTGTGGAACCTTTGGAGCCTCCAACAGAGTCAGGTTCTGACAGCCCAGCTCACTGCCAAGGATGAAACGATTCAGATCCTTCGCGCGGCGGCCGGTATCCTTCCCTTGGATGGCGAAGAGAGCGTAGCGGCGCTGGATCCTGCCGACCCGGAGCCAGCATCAGAAGACCTTGCCGCCCCAGCCACCCTGAGCGGCATCCCCGACATCACCGGATCCGGCCTGCCTGGAGATGGTGCCTGGCAGGGGGGCCATTCCCCGGAGCCCTATCTGAACGTCGTCCACTAGCCGGGGACAGCTTCGTTACTCTTTCTGGCCAGTGGAGGGAGAGCCTCCCTTCCCAAGTTCCTGCACCATGTCCATTCGATTCTTGCTCACCCACGTCATTGCTCTCCCCCTGCTTCTGGCCCTTGCCTGGTCGGGAAGCTCCCGTGCCAGCGATCCCCCCCTCCTCATGGAAGGAGACCTTGGGCCTGCGGAAGGCTCATGGAGACGCCTGGATACCTTGCCCCTCACGGATGCTGAGGCCCGAGGCCTGTTCGAAAAGGTCCTTCGCCTCATTGTCGAGAGGCATTCCGACCCGGAGATGAGCGCCGTGGACCTCTACCTGAAGGCCACCACGGCCATGTTGGATATGGTGGATGACAAGGCCCCTCGCCGCCCAGCCGATCCACAGGGATTGCTGGAGGGAAGTGCCCTTCTCCACGGTGAGGGGATGCGCTCCCTGGAAGATCTTCGCCTGGGACAAAAGACTGGAGTGGGGCTTGAATTCCAGACGGTGAAAGCCGGAGGAGGGGTTCTGGTGGTTCAGAGGGTTTTCCCTGGTTCCCCTGCGGATCGGGGGGGGCTGTTGGCCGAGGATCGCATCGTGGCCATCAACGGTCACTCCTTGGACGGTACCCCGCTAGGGAAGACCTTGGAATGGCTGGGAGGTGCACCGGGATCCGCCATCGTGCTGCAGGTTCAACGCCCAGGTCAGGCGGGGTCCTTTCGTCGAACCCTGGTGAGGGCTACCTACCCGGTCGCTTCAGTGCGGATCGACTGGCCCTCTCCGGGAGTGGCACGCCTTCAGGTGGGGCAGTTTCACGGTCGCACCCGCAAGGAGGTGGTCCAGGCTCTGGAAGAACTCCGTCGTCGGAGGACTCAACGCCTCGTCCTGGACCATCGCAACAATCAGGGGGGGCTTCTGGATCAGGCTGTGGGGGTGGCCGGCCTCTTTTTACCTCGGGGGCGGCTGATCACCCGGGTGGAGGACCCCCGTGGCGTGGGAAGAGATTTCTCAGCTACCGGGGAGCCTCTTTACTCCGGCAGGATGGTGGTCCTGGTCGATCGCTTCACTACGGCAGCAGCGGAAATGGTGGCGGCCTCGGTGCAGGACAATGGCAGGGCCAGTCTGGTGGGGGAAAGGACCATGGGCAAAGGCTCCACGGATCAGGTCTCCTTTCTGAGTCCCGGCGTGGCGGTTCGCCTGTCGTCGTTGCGCTTTCTGAGCCCTGAGGGGCGTTCCTGGGAAGGGCGGGGCATCGTGCCTGAGCACTCCATGCCGGCCCGCTGGGGGCTGGGAGGAGTGGATGCTGCCCTGATTCAGGCCATTGAAGTGGTGTCCTCCCAGGAAGCGGATTCCTGGGTCCCCAATCCTCCTCGCGAGCAGGGGCCGGTGCGCCCCGCTTCCGCCCGTCCCTGACGATACCTCAGGCAATGGTTTGACTGCCGCGCCGGCCACCAGATACACTCCTGCGGCGAGTGCTACTCGTGAGGGCCTTCGCCGCGCGGTGGCTGAGGGAGCGGAGGTCGGGCAGCCGGTGTCCAGCAGCTTGGAGATTCCCTGGGGTTACGACCTGATCCAGCGCCTCCACCGGGAGGAGGCGACGGGTATTCTCCGTTTCCGCAACCCCCTCCACACCCATCTGGATATCTACTTGATGGACGGGCAGGTGATTGGGACCACCTCTCCGGCGGATGTGTGGCTCCTGGGACGCCTCCTCCTCTGCGGGCGAGCTGCTGAAGCGAGTGCCCTGGAACGGGCCGTCGGGCTGGCCACCGATGCCGCATCCCTGGCCGAGTTGCTCCTTGAGGGGGCTCTGGTTTCCCCGGAGACTCTCCAGAACATCCAGGCGGAGCGTTTTCGGGAAAACGTGTACGCGGCCTGCGCGTTTTCACCTGGGGACGGCGGATTTGAGGTCGATGAGTCGGTGTTTCCCCCCGAAGTTCAACTGGGGGTGCAGACGGATCGGTTGGTAGAAGAGGCCATCCTCTGGTTCAATCTGGTGCAGCCCCTGTGGTCCATGAGCGGTGTTGTTCCCAGTCCCGTCTTCCAGTTGGTTCCTGATCGGCGAATCAATCGACCCCGCGCCGGGGCTGCACTCCTGGCCCTGTTGCGGGATGGACCGCTGCCTCTTGATGATCTCCTTGCCCGCAGTCCGCTGAGTGGGGTGCGAACCCTGGAGGCCCTGGCCATCCTGGCCGCCGACGAGTTGGTCTCCCAGGTGGAGGTCACTCCCCCGGCTGTTCCCTCTTTTTTTCAGACGGACGAGTCCTCGGTGGAGGAGGACGCCCCCCCGGTGATCATGGAGGAGGCCACTCCCTCCCCCGCAGTAGTGGATGTGGAACGCCTGCAGGTGGATTACGACGCAGTGACGCGGGGGCATTTCGTTCACAGCTACGACGTGCTGGATGTGGTGGACATGACCGGCATCGAGCACCTGACTCCCATGGCGGATGGAGAGCCCATGGAGGTGGCGGTGGGGGGTGCCGAGTCCGGGGAAGGAGATGAATCTGGGGAGGGAGAGGTGGAAAGGTCCTTCTTCGAAACCTCCGAGCCCCCGGTGATCGATCAGGGGTTGGATGACGTTCTTGCCCTGCCCTTGGGTCACGCGGTACGGAATGGAGCGGATTTTCTTGACGATGAGACCCAGATCGAGGTGCATGAGGAGGACAGTGGCATTCACCGGGCAGTCACCCCCGAAGAGCTGACGGCGCGGGCCCAATCGTCCTCCCTCCGAAATCTGGTGGGGAGTCTGGGAGAGGAGCGCTTCGACGCCCGAACCCTTCAGGGGTTTGCGGATCGCATTGACATCTTCAACAGCATCTTTCAGATCATCTTCCGCACTTTTGCCTCCCAGATTGGTCCGGAGCGCACCATAGAGCGCTTCAACCACTTTCTTTCCGACGAATCCCTCCAGTATCCGGCCCTGTTCCGGGGGTTGCACCCCGAGAATGACGGAGCCCTTCCCCCCGAAGCGTTGGTGCGGAACCTGGCCCAATCCCCTCTGGGCGATCCTGCCGCCTTCCTCCATCAGGGGCTGTACGAGTTGATCTATGTCCACCTCTACGACGCCAAGGATCTGCTTCCTCCCGACGTAGAGAGGGACATGATGGATCAGATCGACGCCTTCGAGCAGCGCCTCCACACCCGTTGAGTCCCCCCGTTCTCCCCGTTCCTCAAGAGGCCATCCTCTTCGACCTCGATGGCACCCTGATCGACTCCCGGGAGGATCTTGCCGGGGCGGTCAACCTCCTTCTTCAAGAGATAGGGCTGCCCTCTCTTGCCATGGAGGTGGTGGTTCCCTTCATCGGCAGAGGGGCCCGCCATCTGGTGACCCAGGCCGTTCTGGCGGGAGGTGGCGGGTCGGTTTCTTCCATCCCGGAAGAGTGGATACAACGATGGATGCTCCTCTACGGGGACCGATGCCTGGAAAAGACCCGAGCCTATCCGGGGGCCATGAACGCCCTGACTTCCCTTCATTCGCGAGGCATTCCCCTGGCGGTGGTCACCAACAAGCCCCAGGACCTTGCCGATCACATTCTGGATGGGCTGGGGATGTCCCCCCTTCTGGCCTCGGTTCTGGGGGGAGATCGGGTTTCCCACCGCAAACCCTCCCCCATCCCTCTGTGGATGACGGCGTCGAGGTTGGGAACTTCACCCCACCGAATGGTCATGGTGGGAGACAGCGAAGTGGACGTTCACGCCGGCCGGGAGGCAGGTATGGGAACCCTGGGATGCCTGTGGGGGATCGGCAACCCGGAGCGGTTGAGAGCGTCCTCTCCTCTGGCTCTGGCCGAAACCTGGGAGGAAGCCCTGGGAGTGCTGACCGGCGTCCCCTTCTTGGGCCAATAAGGATCTCGCCCCGGCTTGTTCCCCTGATATGATTCTCCCATGTTGACTCGAATCCCCACCCTCTTCTTCTCCGCCGGACTTCTTCTTCACCTGGGAGCCTGTCAGTCCTCTTCCTTCACCAACGATGAAAACCCCGGCGGTGAAGGGGACGACGACTCAGGAAATCGCGACGATGATGACGATGCCGGCGCCCCCCCGATTGCCGATGCTGGAGAAACCCAGTGGGTAACGGTGGGTCATCCGGTGCTCCTGGATGGGAGCCAGTCCTATGATCCCGAAGGGCAGGCCCTGACCTTCAGTTGGACGTTGACCGGGGTTCCTCCTGGCAGCTTGGTGACGGTGGACCCCGCCAACGAGGCCACCGTGGAGTTGACCCCTGACCTCCCGGGCACCTACACCGCGTCCTTGACGGTATCGGATGGCGGTTCGGCGGGGACCGACTCGGTCCACGTCAATGTAGAGGAAGACGTGAGCGGAGATGATGATGACGATGACGGTCCCAATCAGGCTCCCATCGCCGACGCTGGACCCGACCAGATCCTGGCCGATGGCACCGAAGCCTGGCTGGATGGAACGGGCAGCAGCGATCCCGACGGGGATGAGCTGGTGTTCCAATGGACCTTCCAGAGCTACCCCGGGGACCTGCCCTCCTTTGACGCCCCCTACGGCTCCACGACCCAGACTCCGCGATTTTCCCCTCAGGACCCTGGTACCTACATTCTCCAGTTGATCGTCAACGATGGGTTCATCAACTCCGCTGCCGACTCGGTGACGGTGACGGTGGAGGATTCGGGAGGCGGATCGGATGATGGCTGTGGGTGCGGAGCGGCAGCAACGGTTTCCGGACCCGATCCCCTGCCGGGAGGAATTCGCCTCGACCTGGGGGCCGGCCGCAGGGGATCCCCCTCAGGGCCCCACGCCATCAGACTGGGGATCTTTTCTCTGTGGGCGGCGGCCATGGCGCGACGGAGATGGCGGCGCGAATCCCCCTGAGATCCTTTTGAATCACTGTCCCCCCCCTCGAAAGACCTCTCCGATCTTTCCCGACAGCAAAGGGTCCTCCCCGGCCAGATTCTCCAACCAGGCGTCGAACCCTTCCCTCACCAAAGCACGGGAGTCTTTTCCGTATCCTTTCATGCGTCCATCGAGCCATTGATTCAAAGCCACACCTGATTCCCTGTCTCTCACTCGCATCCTCAACTCGGGAAGCACCTTCTCAGCAAAATCGATACGATCGTCAATCGCCATCAACCCGGAGATGAGATAGGCGAAGTCGGGCATGGTCAACCCCACCGCCTGGAGAGCCGCCCGGGTGAGATCCCGGGCCACCCGAAGGGCTGTCTTGGAGCAGGCGGCCACCTGAGCTTGAAATTCCGCCGGGGAGGCATCCTCGCCCAAGGGCTCCCCCGCCACCTCCACGTAGATCTTGGTCTTGGGCTCCGTTCCTGAGGGGCGGATTACCGCTCGAGCCCCTCCTTCCAGCTCAAAGACCAGCACATCCCGAGAGGCTCGGTCGGTGTCGGAGAGAAGGGGACCAAACACCCCTGCTTCGTCCTGGCGGTCAAAGAAGTTCAGCACCCGCCTTCCCGCCAGCTCTCGGGGAGGAGAGAGGCGAAACGCCGCCTGGATGGCCTCTATGCGGGATCTTCCCAAGGCGCCTCGCATCACCAGAGGCACCTGGGCGCAGTGGTGATACCCGAAGCGCCGGTAGATTTGATGGAGGTATCCCAGGAGGCTGCTGCCCCGGTCCTTCTCCCGAGAAGCCAGCTCGGCGAGGAGAAGAGCCGGGCCGGCGCCATCCTTGTCCCGGATGGCTGGGGTCAGCAGGAATCCGTGGCTCTCCTCGGTCCCCATGACAAATTCTTCAGTTTTTCCAGCAACTTCTAACTTCCGAATCTCTTCGGCAATGTATTTACAGCCCACCAGGAGGTGCCCCACTACCCGGGCTCCCCCCGCCTCCGCCACCCGGCGGAACAGGTCCGTGGTCACCTCGGTCTTCACCGCCAACCGGGGGGAGGTACTTCCTTCCTCAAACAAGTAGGCACAGAGGAGGACGGACAGCTCATTGCCGGTGAGAAAGCGATATCCCCCCTGCTCATCCCTGGCCATGCCCCCGATGCGATCCGCGTCGGGATCGGTGGCCAGCACCAGATCCGCATCGAACTCCTGAGCCACCCGGGCAGCAGGCATCAACGCATCGGGGATCTCCGGGTTGGGAGCCCGAAAGGCAACTCCTGGAAAACTGCCGTCATGGGACCGTTGAGAATCGGTGTACTTCACCGTAAATCCCGCCTCCTCCAGGACTTCGCCTGCGGTGCCATCGCCAACCCCGTGAAGGTTGGTGAACACCACCCGAGCGGAACGAGCTTCGGGATGGCGACTCAACGCCAGGTTCAAATCCAGATATCGCCGGTGAACATCCGCTCCCAGAAAGCGGATCAGACCGGCTTTCAGGGCATCCTCATAAGGAATGCGGATCACTTCCTCCACCTGCTCCACCAGGGAGGCCATCCGCTCGTCTTGGGGGGGGATCTCCTGGGCGCCAGCGGCGTTATAAAACTTTCCGCCGTTGTCATCGGGGTGATTGTGGGAGGCGGAGACGTTGAGTCCTCCCTGGGCACCGACTTCCCGAATGGCGAAGCTCAGCTCCGGAGTGGCCATGAATCTCTCCCCATCCAGAGGGTAGCTCCACACGGTCACCCCGTGGGCGGCATAGACCTCCGCAGCGAGGCGGGCCAGATCTCGACTGGTGAGGCCGGACAGGGGATTGGGGACATCCTTGGGATGGACCTCTCGCAAATCCAGGAACTGCCGAACATCCGCTGCCACCACCACCGACAAGGCGGCATCGGGCCCATGGATCTCCCGCAGAAAGGCGACATGACCCATCACTGAGGTCGCCAAGGTGTATGGATTGATGCGGTTGGTGCCGATGCCCACCGGCCCCCTGCGTCCCCCGGTGCCAAAGGGAATCACCTTGTAAAAGGAGTCGAGAAGGAGATCCCAGGCGCCCATGGCCACCAGGCGCTCCAACTGGGGCTGATAGGAGGCGAACTCCCGCCCGGTCAGCCAGCGGGAAAGGTTTCGGGCAGCGGCTTCTGCCAGTTCGGGGCGAGAGGCAACAGTCAACAGACCGGTGCGAAGGCGTTCCTGCATGGACATGGGCATTTCCTCGACGAGGGCCCTGATCCTATGCGGACGGAGCGGCACGTCAACCGCTTCCCCCCTCTCCTTTACGGCGGAAGAGGTGGCGAGTACCTTTCCGGGATGGCCACCGCCCTGCCCCCGCCCGAACCTGCTGCCTGGATTTCCCCGGCCCTGGCCCTTCACCTGTCGGAGGAGGGGCTGAGCGCCCTGGCGGACGGGGTGGCGGGTCTCCTTCCCCAAAGCCTTTCCGCGACCGGGCTTTCCGGGGAGTACGCCTGTGGGGATGGAGAACTCCTCGCCTGGTCTTCTTCCGATCTGACCTTGCGCCTGGTGCCCGGACACTCTCTCCTGATCCCCTCGCCCGGCCGCCTTGATTTGTGGCTTGACCTGACCCTCTATTCCGACCCCGCCTCCCTTTTTGCCTCGGGAACCTGTGCTGGCTTCTCTTTGAACGAGTCTTGCACACTGGAGATCCAACCGACACCCCTGGTGGCTGGAGTAGGGTTGAGTGTGGGATTTGACGAATCCTCCCAGGCCATTACCATACAAGTAGATGATATTGCTATTGAAACCGGAATGTTTGGAAACCCGTTCCACACGGGCTGCCTTCTGGGAGACGCGGTAGAAGTGCTGTCAGGCTGGGGAGTCGATCTCCTGTCCGATCTCCTGTCCGACCTGCTGGTGGATCAGGAGGACGCCCTCGGTGACACCCTCCAGACCTCAATCGATGACGCCCTGACCGGGTTCAGCTTTGACCCCTTCTCCTTCGATCTGGGCGATGGGCACGTCGATGTGGAGTTGGCCTTCTCCGGAGTGATGGTCGACGAGAACGGCCTGGGGATGACCCTGCAAGCCCGCTCCAGCACTCCGACTGCGGCCGATTGCACCACAACCACCGCCCCATTTGCCCCCCACGCGACCTCTCTTCCTCCCCTGGACGGAAGAATTCACGGCACCGCCTCCCCTTATGATGCGGTGGTCATGGTTTCTTCCGATCTGGTGGATCAGCTTGCCTACGCTCTGTGGCAGAGCGGAGGCCTGTGTCTGGAGCTTTCCGATCTGTCGGGGGTCCCCCTGACCACCGACTTTTTGACCCTGTTTCTCCCTGAACTGGACTCCCTGTGGGACGCTCAGGGGGAGGCGGCGAGGTTGTCTCTCCAGGCTCCCTCCCCTCCCTTTGTCTCCTTTCCCTTTGAACCGGGGGTCTTGTTTCACCTGGAAGGGTTGGACCTTTCGGTGATGGGAGGAGTGCAGGGGCGCCTTGCTTCTCTCACCCGCCTGGGAATTTCCGGGGCCGCCGGATTGGACCTGGCCCTGGTGGATGGAGTGCTGACCCCCTCCCTCGACCTGGATCTGGCCGCTGACTTCGAAATCGATGCCGAATATGCCGAATTGGTTCCCCTTCCTTCTGCCCAATCCTTCGCCGATGCGCTACCGGATCTGGCCGCCAGCGTCCTGGACCCGTCCAGTCTGGTTCCCCTATTCACCCTGCCTGAAGCCTACGGAATCGGGATTTCTTCTCTGCAAACCAGCCCTGGGGACGACGAGGGAACCTGGCTGGGCCTCTATGCCGAGCTGGCTGCCAATCCGGTCCCCTTGGAGATCGATCCCATCGATCTGACCGGCGTGGGGTGCGACGGAGGTGAGGTGGAATTGCCGGGATGCGAGGCCGGATGTGAGGATGTGGGATCGGGTTGTGACGCTGATGCCTGCACCGGCGGAGAGGCCTGCGAGGGGGGAAGCGCCTGCGCCACCTCTCAGGCGCGGGGCTGGGGGCGCATCTCGGCCTTGACCTGCCTGGCCCTGCTCCTGGCGGTGCGAAGGAACAGAGCCCCCCCGATCCCATCGTCACCGAAATCTCCTTCTCGTGGAACAGCGAACCCCCTTTCGTGTTCCTGAATCCCCACCGGGCACTTCTGGAAAGGAATCCCATGCCCCGCATCACTCTCCTCGTCACTTCCCTGCTTCTGCTCCTGGTCCTTCCCGCCGGCTGTGCCAGCGCCGATGGAGGATCAGGGGGGCCAGGAACCTCCGTCCCTCCCCTGGATCCCAACGGCAAGAAGTCGGAGGCCATCTTCGCTGGAGGGTGCTTCTGGTGTGTGGAATCCGCCTTTGACGATCTTCCTGGAGTGTATGCAGCCATCTCCGGTTTCACTGCGGGTCACCTGGACAATCCCACCTATGATCAGGTTTCAGCAGGAGGCACCGGCCACGCCGAGGCGGTGAAGGTGGTGTTCAATCCCGATGTGGTGACCTACGAAAAACTTCTGGACATCTTCTGGCACAACATCGACCCGGTGTCGGCCGGGGGACAGTTCTGCGACCGAGGCTCCCAGTATCGTTCGGGAATCTATCCCCTGGATCAGGCTCAACAGGAGGCCGCCGCGAAGAGCCTGGCCCATTGGAAGAGTTCAGGTCTGTTCACCCAACCGATTGCCACTGAGATCCTACCCGCCGGCCCCTTTTATCCAGCCGAGGAATATCACCAGGATTTCCACAAGAAGAATCCCCGGCGATATCAGAGCTACCGAAAAGGGTGTGGAAGAGACCGGCGCCTGCAGGAGATCTGGGGAAAGTCGCAACACTGACCTGGAGGGAGAACGTCAGGATTCAATCGGACCCGGTTTCCCTGCCAGGGCTCTCGTCCTTCTAGCCAAGAGGAAAAGAAGAAGAAGGGAGACCAGAGAGATGCCCATACCCGCTCGCAGAGACGGGGGCTCATAAGTCAATTCCAACGAGCCCTCCTCTGAAGCCGGCACCGGCACCGCCAGGAGGAAATAATCCCCCCGGGCCACCGGCAACTCCTCCCCATTCCAACGAGCCCGCCACCCCGGCGCCCATCCCTCCGCCATCACCAGCCAACCCGGCCCCCCCTTGGCCAAGACCGCCTCGGCTCGGCCGGGAGATCTCTGTACCTCTCTGAGCCGCGACGGATCCTCGCCCTCCCTTCCTGAGGGGCCCTGGAGAAGAAGCCGCTGCCCCTCCTCGACACCCGGATCCCCAGCAATCAGGGTCACTGCCCCGACGGGATCCACCGCTCCATTGGCCAAAGCGGAAAAGGCAGCGGCGGGGTTGGGGAACAACCGGGACTGGGACACGAAGCGCAGTTCGGGAGCCCCCTCAAAAGAGCGCCACGCTGCCCGATCCAGAGGCACCCCTTGAACTTCTCCCACCCCCGGCACCCCCTCCCAAGAAGCCCCATCGCCCCTCAGATAGAACGTGATGGCCCGCACCCCCAGAACCCGGGGGAGTCGAGCTCGGGCA
>CAYRTW010000015.1:0-40686 GCA_964426935.1 uncultured Rickettsiales bacterium | reverse complement strand
GTGGCAGCTCACACAACCGACCCCCGCCGCCAGGTGAGCGCTGTGGTTGAAGAAGGCGTAATCGGGAAGCATATGGACGCGAGCCCACTTCACCGGCGTATCGGGGTTTTCGTAGGCCGCCTTCAGGGGGGCGATCTTGGGGCTGTCGTACCTCACAACCGCATGGCAGTTCATGCAGGTGCCGGCGGGGGGAATGGCGGCGTAGGCCGATCTCTCCACCGTGTTGTGACAGTACCGGCAGTCGATCCCCATCTCACCCGCATGCAGCTTGTGGCTGAAGGGGACCGGCTGTTGAGGCATGTACCCCACATCGGTGTAGCTGGGAGAAAACCAGTACCAGATGGCACAGGTGACCGCGACGATGGCAGGCGGAGCCGCCACCGCGACTGCGGTAGGAAGAAAATTGAGCCAGCGAGGGAAGATGACAGCCACTGTCCAGCCCCTGGGTGTCTGCGGATGGAACCGCTTCTCCGCACCGACGCCTTCCCGCAAGTGGTCAAGGGCGACCGGCTTTTCGTGAAAAACCGAGTCTCGGGTCGGGCGCTGCTCGAAGCGGGCGCAGGTTATCAGGAGAGTCCCTTCCTCGCAAGGTGTCTCCTGAAAAGGGGGGGATTCAGAAGGGCTGATTCTCCCCGTGGAAGAGAGGATTTCTTTTCTTTGGGCCCAGCATCTCTCTATCTGCCGGGGGAGGTTTCCCCGGTGGATGGGACGGGATTGGGCTTCGCAACGGAACCGCCCTTGTCCAAAGTGATGAAGTCATAATGTTTGGTTATCGGTGATCGATATGGAAAAGGAAATCGAGGTCTTCCTTGGAAGGGTGTCACTCTGCTCGTCGTGGTTCGGTAGACTGGGCCATGCGCCTCATGTTGCTTCCCTTCTCTGTCGTCCCCTTCGCGGTGGTCGGCATTCTTTCACTCTCCCCGGACACCGGGATGGCAGGAGAGGTGAGTCCTCCCCCTCCCGCGACGGTGGAGGGCTCTCCTCCCCCTGAGCCTCCCTGGAAGGTGGAGGAGGCTCATGGACCCACCCACACCGCCTCCTTGGAACTGACCGCCGGGACCTGGATGAGCGTGTCGGTCTTTGGTGACCGCCTCGTTTTTGACCTTCTGGGGGATATCTTTTCCATCTCCGTCAATGGGGGCGATGCGGCACGACTGACCTCGGGGGCTGCCTGGGACTCAGAGCCCCGGTTCAGCCCGGATGGCAAGAAGATCGCCTACGTTTCCGATGCTTCCGGTAATGAGCAGATCTGGATGATGGATGCCGACGGGAGCCATCGGAAGGCGTTCACCCATGAAGACGTGGCTCGGCTGACCGATCCGGTCTGGGATCCCGCAGGAGCCTGGCTCTACGCCCGCAAGCGCACTGTGGATACTCGCTCCATCGGGGTGACCGAAATCTGGAAATTTCATCTGGAGGGAGGCAAGGGATTTGCCGTTACCCATCTGGATGCCCATCCCCATGCCGGGGAGGTCGCCACCGACGGGAAGTTCCTGTGGTTCTCCACCCGGGATGGGCGCTTCAACTACGACGAAAATCCGGTGAAGGGGCTGTGGAGCATCGTTCGGCTCAATCTGGCCAATCAGAGCCTCCTCCCCGCCGTTTCGGGAGCCGGCTCGGCGGCACGTCCCACCCTGTCCCCTGACGGCCGGTCTCTGGCGTTCATCAGTCGGGATCGGCAGAAGACCCTGCTGGAAGTCATGGATCTGGCGTCAGGAAAGAGACGGGTGGTAGCGGATTGGTTGGATCATGACCAGATGGAGGGGTTTGCTCTTCACGGAGTTTATCCCTCCATGGCCTGGCTCCCCGGGAACTCCCTGGTGCTCTGGGCGGGAGGCAGGCTGTGGAGGGTGGCCACGGTTGATGGGCGCCGCACCGAGATTCCCTTTCGGGTCAAGGGAGACTGGACCTTTCACGACGTTCCCCGCTGGCCAAGGGAAATCCCCGATCAGGTCCAAGCCAGGGTTCTGCGCTGGCCAACCTGGACGGGGGATGGGCAGGTCGCTTTTTCGGCGATGGGAGCCCTGTGGCTTCGGCGGGGGGACGGCAAGGTGGAGAGGGTGTCCCCCGGAACCGGCTATTCCCCCTCCTTCAGCCCGGACGGAAAGTGGTTGGCCTGGACCTCCTGGGAGGACGAAGAGGGGGGCCGTCTTCACCTGACCCGGGTGGGCAAGGCCGGTATCGGTGAGACCCTTCCCGTTCAGGGACAACTGGTCAACCCCACCTGGAGCGAAGACGGCCAGCGCCTTGCCGTGTTGAGGGGGGTTTCGGGAAGCGTGTCCAAGGATCTGGGTTCGGCGGACTGGTTTGAAATCCTGCTCCTGACCCGCAGCGCCAAGGGGTGGGTCGTTGACACGGTGACCACCACCCCCAACCGTGGCTCGGCCCAGCGGTCTCCCCGTCTCTTCCTTCACGAAGCGCGAATCTGGTTCATGGAGGACAAAACGGCTGAACCGCGCAAGCCTGCGGAACAACAACTGGTTTCCGTCAAGTTGGATGGTACCGACAAGAGGGTTCATCTGGTGTTTCCTAGCGCCGACGAGGTGGTCCCCTCTCCCGACTTTACCCGGGTAGCCTACAAGTCAAAGCATCAGGGGTACATCACCGCCCTTCCTTCTGGAGTTGGCGAAGTTCGAGTGGATGGAGAGAGCCTCCCCGTCCATTCTCTGACCCGGGTGATGGGGGATTGGCTGAACTGGACCCCCGATGGCAAGGAGGTCACCTGGGCGGAGGGGTCGATCCTCAAGCGAAAGGCGGTGAAGGGAGTGGGGGTGCCCGAGAAACCGGAAGTCGACGGCAAGGCGCCCGAACCTCCCAAGAGCCCCCTTCCCGTTCCTGGTGCCGAAGAGGAGGGAGTGGTTCGGACGGTGGTGGACCTCGCCCTGCCTCGGGCCCGTCCCCGAGGAGTCCTTGCCCTCACCCATGCCCGGGTGATCACCATGCAGGGGGAAAAGGTCATCGAGGATGCCACCCTGGTCCTGGAAGGGGATCGGATTCGCTCGGTGGAGACGGGGGGAGGCGTTCCGCCAGGGGCCGTCGTCCGGGACTGCACGGGCAAGACCATCCTCCCTGGTCTCATCGACGTACATGCCCACCTTCACTACACCGCCGGTGACGTTCTTCCCGAGCAGGAATGGCGCTACCTGACCGCCTTGGATTTTGGAGTCACCACCGTTCACGATCCCTCCGCCTCCACGGATCTGGTGTTCACCCAAGCGGAGGAGGTGGAGGCAGGGTTCATGAAGGGGCCAAGGGTCTATTCCACCGGCTTCATCCTCTACGGGGCCTTGGACAACAACGGAGCGGAAACTCCGGACAGGGGGGTGGCCCTGGCCCATGTCAGGCGTTTGAAGGCTCTGGGAGCCCAGAGTGTGAAGGTCTATCAGCAGAGCCAGCGTCAACAGCGCCAGTGGTACGTGAGCGCCTGCAATCAGGAGAAGATCCTTTGCGTGGCTGAAGGAGGAGGGGACCTCTGGCAGGACCTGTCCATGTTCGCCGATGGATACCACGCCAACGAGCACGCCCTTCCCAACGCCCCCGTCTATGACGATGTAAAGGCATTTGTTTCCGCCAGTCGCACCGCCTCCACCTGGGGCACCGCCTACACCCCCACCCTCTTGGTGGCCTATGGAGGAATCTCGGGGGAAAACTGGTTCTATCAGAACATGAACCCCCTGGATGATGCCCGGCTCCTGCGCCACTTTCCCCGTCGTGAGCTGGATCAGCGCACCTGGCGCCTGTCTCTGATGGTCCAGGATGGCGACTGGAACTTTCAGCAGGTGGCCCGAGATGCCGCCGCCGTATCTCGCACCGGGACCCTGGTGACCTTGGGGGCGCACGGCCAATTGCAGGGATTGGGGGCTCATTGGGAGATGTGGGGCCTGGGAGGACCGGGGGCGATGACCCCCATGGAGGCGTTGACGGCAGCCACCCTTTCTGGAGCCCGCTACCTGGGCCTGGAGCACCTCTTGGGCAGCGTGGAGGCGGGAAAGATGGCCGATCTGCTGGTTCTGGGGTCGAATCCCCTGGAAGATCTGCGACGCACCACCGACATCGCCTTCGTGGTGAAGAACGGCGAGATCCTCTCTCCATGAGGAGCGTTTCCCCACACGATCTCACGCCTGTCCCGTTCATCCATCCCTTCTGGACCAGTCATAGGGGATGAGCCCGTTGTCGTGGGGAGGCAGGCGCTCTTCATCGGGAGCCTGATGGTTGTAGGGCTCGGTCACCAGATTGAGAATCATGGCCTCGTGCTCGGCGATGCTCTTCCACCCGTGCCAGGTCCCTCGGGGGACCACCACCAGGGACATCTGGTGCTCCCCCATGAAGATCTCATCGGTCTGACCCCGAGTGGGGGAATCCTCCCTCAGGTCGTGGATCACCAGTTTGATCATCCCCCGCAGGCAGGTGAAATAGTCCTCCTGATGGCGATGCAGGTGCCAGGCCTTGACCACGCCTGGGTAGGTGGTGGTGATGTAGGCTTGGCCGAATTTCTGGAACCATTCGGGGTCATCGGCCCTGAGCACCTCGAACAGGCGCCCCCTCTCGTCGGGAATGACCTGGAGGGAACGGACTTTGACCCCAAGGATGGGCACGGTGGATCTCCTGGATGCGTCTCGGGCAGGCGCCGGGAAAGGTACTCCAGGCATGGTGGAGAGTCGAAGTGGTTCTGCTTGTCGTTCCCTCTTCCTTGCGCTAAGAACCCCGCACGCGTAGGGACGGCCCTGTCCCACCCACTCTTCCCAGGATCTCTTCCATGCGCTTCCTCCTCCTCTTGGGCTTGACCCTCCCTCTCGCCGCCGCTGCCGGCGATGCCTGTGCCGCCTGTTCGGTTACCCTGACCCAGCCCGCCAACAACTCCACCCAGATCAACAGCCCCCTGTTTCGCTGGAACGCCAATGCCGAATGCACCCAGTTCCGGGTTCAGTTCTCGGTTGCCGGCATGTTCCTCCCCGCAGACCGGGTGCAGACCGCCTGGCAGACGGGGAAGAATTACAGCTATTCGGAAGCGACGTGGGAATCGTATCAAACGGGCTCCTGGGCCTCCGGGGTCTATTGGAGGGTGGTGGGCCGGGATGCCGCAGGGGTCAGCGTCAATAGCTCCCGTCGCCGCATCTTCATGGATCCCGATGTGGATGACGATGGAGTCTCGGTGGGAGGCGGGGACTGCAACGACAGCGATCCCGACATCCGCCCTACCGCAGCGGAGATCTGTGCGGATGGTGTTGACAACGATTGCGAGGGGGGAATCGACGAGGAATGCGATCCCCACCTCGCCTATGGAGACCTGATCATCACCGAGATCATGGCCAACCCCGCTCGGGTTCCCGATGAGGATGGGGAGTGGTTCGAGATTCACAATCCCACCGCCTCCAGCATCCTCCTGGAGGGAGTGACGGTGACCAACGATGCCGGAGGACTGTTCCTCATTGACGTTCCCCTGAGCGTCGGTCCTGGCCAGGACGTGGCCCTGGTTCGCAACGGAGACGTCAACGTCAACGGCTTCGTGGTGGCTGCCTATGCCTATGACGTGGGCTTCGACCTCACCGCCGCTGACGAGACCCTCTCATTGTGGGACGCCTACGGAGACCTCATTGATGAGGTGCACGTCCACGCCGCCTTCCCCCAGCCTCAGGGGGCTTCCCTGGCCCTCGATCCCGCTCTGACCGACGTGAATCTCAACGACGACAGCGCCTCCTGGTGCCCGGCCATGTCCCCTTATGGGGATGGGGATTACGGCAGCCCCGGCCACACCAATCCCCCTTGTGTGGGAATGGTGAACACGGTGAGCTGGGGCAACCTCCAGTTCCCTCAATCGGTCAGCGTCTCCGTCGGCGCACCGGATGTGGGGCTCATCTTTGGCAGGCTGTATCAGCCAGGGATCACCGACTACATCGGGCCTGGCCCCGGCATTCTCGCCCAGCTTGGATACGGCCTGGATGCCGCCGATCCCACGGGAGATGAAACGTGGCTCTGGGTTGATGGGGTCTACAACGTGGACGCTGACGGTCTTTATTACGGGGATCACGCCAACGACGAATACAAGGCCACCTTCTCGCCTCCTTGGGTGGGAACCTGGTACTACATCTTCCGGTATTCGGCGGATGGAGGGTTCAGTTGGCGATATGCGGACTGGGATGGCACCGACAACGGTTACGATCCGGGGATGGCAGGGACGCTGACGGTTTATTGACCGGGCTCCCCACCCGTCTTCAGGTCAGAGCAGGGATTTTCGCATCCTCCACAGGAGGGTGAACGAAATCGTCAGCCACAGGCCACCCCACACCAGGGAGGGAATCCCGGTGAGATGGGCCAGGAGGGTGGCGTCGGTGACCGCTCCTGCGGGGGCCCCGAACACATCGCTGCGAATGTCCACCAGGGCGTAGAGTACCGAGAACACTCCCAGGGTGCGGAGCAACCCCTGCCCGATTCCCGGAGAGGCCCTTTGGGAGAGCCACAGGAAGGTCCATCCCACCAGGACGGAGAAGGCGAAGGCAAAGCTGAGGAGGGGAACCCATAGAAGAGCGGCTCCCATCAGCACCATTCCCAGGAGAAAGAGAACTCCTCGGGCCGAGCCGGGTCTCCGCACCCCCCGCAGGAGGGCCACTCCCACCGCCAGGGATCCTAGATAGCCCCCTTGCAGGGTCAGGAAATAGCTTCCCCCCGAGGTCAGGGTGTGTCCTCCCTCGCCAGGGCTGATGGACAGCTCCGCCACCTGGCCTCCGGTGACCAGGGCCATCGCTGCGTGGCCGCATTCGTGGAAGAGGACCACCAGGCATCGCAGGGGCCAGGCCAACGCGGTGTCCCACAGGAGCACAACGGCGACCACCGGGAAAATGGTGCGGGTCAACTGGGAGGGCAGGCTCTGGAGCCCTCCAGGGCCAGGGCGTTCCAAGTTTCCAGATTTTATTGAAGATTTTTCCCTCTTTGACAAGAATCGATTCCCTCAGGTCCCTTGACAGGGAGGTTGCCAATCGGCCTCGCGGGGGTGGAACCCCCGACCTCCCGCCAGCTTTTCGGGAACCGAGTCCCCTTCGGGAAACACCTTTCGCAGGGCTCCTTCCACGGCTTCCCGTCCCCACAGATCGTTCAGGCCACGGCGAAACTCGGCGGCTCCTCGGTAGCCAGCCACGTACTCCACCAGATGCCCCCGGATGTAGGCCGAGGCCCGTCGGTCGGCGTCCTTGAACCCGGCAGCCTGAAAACCTTCGATGGTTCTTTCCAGGTGGCGCACGGCGGTGTGGATTCTCTCCTCTGCGCTGGGCCACGACGGGGAGAATCCCTCCCAGGATTCGTTGATTTGCTTGAAGATCCATGGGTTTCCAATGGCCCCCCTTCCTACCATCACCGCCGCCACCCCGGTCTCCCTCTTCATGCGAACGGCGTCCTGGGCCTCCACCACGCCTCCGTTGCCGATGACGGGAATGGACACCTTCTGGACGATTTCTCCCAGCAGCTCCCAATCCGCTGGCCCATCGTGGCGCTGGGCTCGGGTTCGGGCGTGAACAGCCACCGCTTTTCCGCCGGCAGCGGCAATGGCCTGGGCCACTTCGGGGGCGTTGATTTCCTGTTCAGTCCATCCGGATCGGATCTTGGCGGTGACCGGCAGCTTCACCGCCGTGACCACCTTCTCCACCAGGCGAAAGATGAGGTCGGGATCCCGCATCAGGGCAGCACCGGCTCCTCGGGATACCACCTTGGTTACCGGGCACCCCATGTTGAGATCGATGAGATCGCAGGGGACCCACTCCTCCACCCGGGCGGCGGCCTCCGCCAGGCGATCCGGGTCGCTCCCAAAGATCTGCACCCCCATGGGCCTCTCCTCAGGTGCGGTGCGCAGCAGCAGGAAAGACCCCTTGCCTCCTCGCAGCAATCCCTCTGCGCTCACCAGCTCGGTGTAGGCCAGACCGCACCCCTGCTCCCGGCAGAGCAGGCGGAAGCTCAGGTCGGTGATGCCGGCCATGGGGGCCAGGACCGACGGAGCGTCAATTCGCAAAGGGCCGATGTGGAAGGTCATGGCGGGAAGCCCAACATGGGGGCCTTTTGGGGCTGACCACGGGGGATGTCAAGGTGGAAAGACGGGAGGAGTGGAAAGGGAGGCTCCTGCGGGGGTGGGAAGGATCCCCAGTATGCGTTCATGTCGACCTGGCTGTGTGGCTGCCTTACTGCTGGAGTGCTTTTCATGCTTTTTCATGAACACCGCCAAGACGCCAAGATGCCAAGAGAGGGGGCTCAGGGGGTTGGAGTGCCGTAGGAACGCAAGGAATGCAAAAAGTCGGGAGCGTCAATGGGGGACATCGTGGGGGGCTGTTTCTGGAGTTGGGGATGCTTGAACGGTCACCACCTCCTCTTGCCCTCCCGAGGCGGTGGCGGTACACCCCTTCCCTGGCCGTCACTCCCCATCCTGGCCGCCCCGAGAGACTTCATGCTCCTTGCCACCCTTGCCGTGGGCCCCCTGGAGTGCAACTGCTCCATCGTGGTGGATCCGGCAACCTCCGATGCGGTGATCATCGACCCCGGTGGGGATGCCGACCGCCTCCTGGACCTCGTTCGCCGGGAAGGGCTGACGGTGCGGGCCCTGGTTCACACCCATGCCCATCTGGACCACATCCTGGCCTCGGCGCGGATTCGGGAGGAAACCGGAGCCCCCACTCGCCTTCATCCCGGGGATCGCTTCCTATGGGACAATCTCCCCATGCAAGGGCAGATGCTGGGGTTGCGTCTGCCCGAGGCGGGGATTCTCGATGGGGGACTGGAAGAGGGGGATGAGGTGCATTTTGGAGGCCAGCACCTCTCGGTCCTCCACACCCCCGGTCACACCCCGGGCAGCGTCTGTTTTCGGCATGGTGAGGAAAATCCCTTGTTGTTTTCCGGAGATACCTTGTTTCGCCGCAGCGTGGGACGCACCGATTTATGGGGGGGAGACTGGAACACCCTGGTCCACTCCCTCCACACCCAGCTTCTCCATCTGCCCGGGGAAACCCGGGTGATTTCCGGGCATGGCCCCGACACCACCATCGGTGAAGAGCGCAGGTACAATCCCTTTCTCACTTGAGGGGACTCCCCTCGGGGGTCAGGAGCCTTTGTGGACTCGCTCCGCCGTTTTTCCAGTCTTTTCGCGATCTTCTGCCTCGTGTTCGGTGGATGCACCCGGGTCGCCCCCCGGGGAGGGGGAGATGACGATCAGGACGATGATGCCTCCGGCGATGATGATGGGGCGGACGACGACGCCTCCGATGATGATGTCCAGGATGATGATGCGTCAGACGACGACGATGCCACACCCGTCCAATCGGTCACCCTGATCTCCCCTGCTGAAGGGGAAACCGTGGGCGGCTTCATCGAAGTCGTGGCCGAGGTGGAGGGGGACGTGGAGAGGGTGGCTTTGCTGGTGAAGGGGGAGGAGATCCATCGGGTGGACGTGGAGGGGACCACCGCCCGCATCCCCTGGGACTCGGGGATGGTGGAAAACGGCAACGTCTCCTTGACCGTTCAGCACCCCGGTTCGGGGGAAGAGGATTCCCACACCGTTCGCATCAGCAACTCGGATCTGGTGAGCTACCTGGTGGGCACCGCTCACAACACCGCCTCGGGGACGGCCTCTCTCTCCGCGTGGCACCAGGGGGGGCTGGTGTCCATCACCTACACGGTGGTGGGGGACAGCGACTCTGCCTATTACCTGACGGTGGTGGACGACCCCTCCGGAGAAACACTCATCGACAACGATGGGGATCCCTCCAACGATCCGGTGCCGGTGTATCCCTCGGAGAGTCCGTTTGCCGCCGTCATTCCCAACACCCCCGACGTGACCCTGGTGGAGGGGGAATGGACAGTGTGGGCCATCAATTCGGGGGAAACAGGCTATGCCGACGTGTACGCCCAGGTGAAACGCTCGTTCACCGGGGTTGAGGGGGGTCTCATCGACGTGGTTTGCTATTTCGTTTCCGGGTGTGGAATCACTGCCTCCCAGGCCAGCAGCAACAGCTCTTTCCAGAGCATCCTCTCCGGCATCCAGACCGTTCTGGCCCCAGCGAACCTGGCCTTTGACGAGGTGGAGTACCGGGACATTTCCGATTCCTCCTTCTCGACCCTCACCGATTATGAGGAATATCAGGATCTTCTGAGTCAGACCGATGATCTGGGGAGGGTACTCAACCTGGTGTTCATCTCCAGGTTTCAAGGGGATTTCTCGGGAGTCCTGGGAGTGGCGGGAGGGATTCCCGGGCCCACCGGCTTCCACGGCATGAAGTCCTCGGGAGTGGCGGTGGCCCTTACCGGGAGCGATTCCACCACCATCCGCCTCGCGGCCGCCCATGAGATCGGCCATTTTCTGGGCCTGTATCATCCGGTGGAGATCGAGGGGGGCTATACCGATCCCTTGGACGACACCGCCGAGTGCAATTACCCTTGCAACGGGAACTCCATCACCCAGAATCTCATGTGGCCCACCCTCAACGGGGGCTCCACCCTTTCCTCTGACCAACGATGGGTGATGATTCGCCATCCCCTTGCCCGGCTGGTGGATGCCTCGGAGTTGCCGGCCGCTCCGGGGGGAGAGGTGGAGGATCCTCCTTTGGCCGTCCTCCATGGAAATCCTCCTTCGTGCGGCAGCGAGAGGTTGGCTCGGCTGCGGCGGTTCTCCCCCCTCATCCCCTGAGATCATCCCCTCCCATGAATTGGAAAAAGCTTCCCGTTCTTCTTTCTCTGTTGGTGATTGCGGCGACGTTGATCCTGGGGTGGCAGGCCTACTCGGGATACGTCAAGGATGATGCCTACATCTCGCTGCGCTACGCTCGCAACCTGGCTTCGGGCCTTGGTCTGGTGTTCAATCCAGGAGAGAGGCTGGAGGGATATACCAACTTCCTGTGGATTCTCCTGGCGACCCCTGCGTTCTGGTTGGGAGCCAACCCCCTGGCCTGGATGCAATTCCTGGGGTGTGCTTCGGCGGCGGGGGCGGCAATCTACCTGTTCCTGGCGTCTCGTTGGCTGCATCGAGAGGGGGAGGCCACCGTTTCCGACGCCATCCCCTCCCTCTTGTTTGCCTCATCGACCTCGGTGGCCCTGTGGAGCGTCTCCGGGCTGGAGGGATGCTTCATGGCCTTGTGTTCGGCGGGGGCCTTCTTTCACCTCCACCGGGGTCGGGAAACGGGAAGGCGGGGGGACGTTCTGGGCGCGGGAATCTGGCTCCTCCTGGCCTGCCTCACCCGCCCGGAGGGACACGCCCTGGTGCTCCTGGCGGGGATTCCCCTTTCTTTGGACGTGCTGAAGACCCGCACCCTGGATCGGGGGCGTCTGTTGGGGATGGGGCTGTTGGCGGTGGTCATCGTACCCTACCACCTGTTTCGGTATTTCTACTTTAGGGACTGGCTGCCCAACACCTTCTACGTCAAGGCGTCAGCGGGGCCACTGGTGTGGGAGCAGGGAGTGGAGTACGTCAAGGAGTGTCTGGCCTTCAACGTCAACGGGGTGCTCCTGAGCCTGGCGATTCCGGCCCTTTTTCTTCGCAAGGATCGCGGCCCGCGCCTGCACGCCCTCCTGGTGGTGCTGTTCTTCCTCCTCTACCTGGCCAAGATCGGCAGGGACGAGATGAAGCACTTCCGGCTTTTCCTGCCCGCCTTCCCCCTCCTGTGCCTTCTGGGTGGAGAGGGGTTGCGGACGCTGATGCGCCCCCTTCGCAAACTGGGGGAGGGAGTGCCTGGGGCGGTGGCAGGAATGGCCGCGTTGGGCATGGCCTTCGTGGGGGTGGATTATTCATTTGCCCACAACGACGAAGCCAGCTACCAGGCGATGTCGGAGAAATCTTTCCAGGCCATGGGGCGCTATCTGGAAAAGGCCGCTCGCCCGGGAGATGCCTGCATCTTTCAGGACATGGGAGGGACCCCTTACGCGGCACCATCGGTTCGATTCGTGGATGTCATCGGCATCCTCAACCACAAGGTGGCTCACGAGCTGGCCCGCATCCACCTCAACCCCTTCATGCGAGAAGTGAAGTCGAGGGAAAAGGGAGGAAAGGGGGAGATCCGGGAATTCGACCGGATCATCCGGGAATATCTGTTCGAGCAGGATGCCCGATGGGTGGCCTTCACCGCCTACGTAAGCAAAGGGGGGCGTTCAAGATTCTCCAGTAAATTCAAGGAGGTGAAGGAAAATCCCGTTGAAGCGGAGAAACTCCTCGCCTCCCGTTTGCGGGGCAATGCGTATTATCACGGGCTATACGAGGACCCCCGCTTCGCCAGAAACTACCGCTATGATCGGACCTGGATTCGCCACGCCGGGTACTACCTGGTGCTGTTCGAAAAGAGGAAGCCTGGAGAGGAGCCCTCCCCGCCGGGCCCGGAACAAGGGGGAACCGGGGAAGAAGGAGAAGGAAGTGGGGAAGAACGGGGAGAATAGGGGGGATCCTCTCCCGTCCTCCGGTCACATCCCTGCTCCATAAAAAATGTACACCCGACCGGCATTGGAGGCCCCTGAGTCGTTGCCCCAGGCTCCCACCACCAGATCTTCCCAGCCGTCGCCATCGATGTCCCCGCTGCCGCCCAGGGCCGATCCAAACTTGTCGGCGTTGGCCTGTCCCAGGAAGTCGGCGGCGTGGTCGGAGGTGGCCGCCCCTGCCAGGTCGAAGGTACCGGCCAGATCGTAGGGATAAAGAACGTAGGTGTTTCCCTGGGCGAGGACTCCGGCGGAGACCCGCTCCGGCGCCGCCACCACCAGTTCCCCCCTGCCGTCCCCATCGAAGTCTCCCCCAGAGGCCAGCGCCGTTCCCGCCCGGTTGTTGCTGGCTCCTCCCCGAATGGTGAGGTCGGCGGTGCTCATGGAGACGATTCCCGAGTCGGTGGTGTTGCCCAGGAAGAGGTAGGCTGCGCCGGCATCGGTGGCGGCGTTGTCGTTGCGGGGGCTGCCCACCAGGAGGTCGTCAAAGCCGTCTCCGTTCACGTCTGGAAGGAGGGCCACCCCCGTCCCTCCCTGATCTCCAGCGGCGATTCCTCGGATTCGCATCGAGGCATTGGCTACTCCCAATGTGCCTGAGAAGGGACCCTTGAACAGGTAGGCTGCCCCGGAGTCGGTGCCGGCGGCGTCGTTCTTCCAGGCCCCCACCACCACATCGGAGGCGCCGTCGGCATCGTAGTCCTGCCCTCCGTCTACCGCCGCGCCGAAGTTGTCCCCTGAGGTGGAGCCGCTGAGGGTGGCATGGGCGGTAGAGGGATTCTGGGAGCCGCTGATGGGCCCCAGCCACACGTAGGCCGTGCCCGATCCCGCGCCATTGACCTCATCGAAGGGGGCCCCCACCAGGACGTCGTCATAGCCATCGGAGTTGATGTCTCCCGCTCCCGATACCGAATAACCCAGGTTGTCTCCGCCATCATTGGAAACGAAGGTTGCGATGGCACTGGAAGGCAGGGCATGGACGCCTGAGGTGGGTCCCAAAACCAGATAGGTGGCTCCTCCGTTGGTTCCTCCTGAATCATTGGAAGGGGCGCCGATGAGAAGATCATCATACCCGTCGGCATTGACATCACCGGCTCCATTGAGGGAAAACCCAGCCTGATCCCCGGTGGCCTCTCCCCGCAGGATGGCATCCGCAGAGGAAGTGGAAAGGGTGCCGGTGAGGGGGCCGTAGAAGACGTACACCGCCCCCGCCTGGACTCCCACAGTCGCATCTCCGTATGCACCCACCGCTACGTCATCGTAGCCGTCGGCGTTCAAGTCTCCAACAATGGACACCGAGTACCCGACATATTGATTGACGGTGGTGCCTTGGATGAAGGAGTCGGCGTCGGTGGCGTTCCATGACCCGGTGATGGCACAATCTCCCGATGCTTCATCACAATCGTTGTCCAATCCGTCGTCACAAACTTCGGTGAGGCCGGGGTGGGCGTTGGCATGGGAATCGTCGCAGTCGGTCCCTTCGGTGATGTAGCCGTCCGGGGTGTAGCAGGAGGACCAGACGTCGTACTCGGTTCCATATCCGTCCTGGTCGGTGTCCCGATACCATTGGGAAACGGCGAATCCCTCATCTTCCGAACCATCGCAGTTGTTGTCCAATCCGTCACAGACCTCGACGCTTCCTGGCCAGGCGGCGGCATCCCCATCGTCGCAATCGCTGCTGTCAGACACATATCCCGAAGGCAACGTGCCACAAGTGATCACCCGGTGGCCGGGAGATCCGTTTCCAAACCCATCTCCATCGCCGTCCTCATAGCCGGTTTGGGTGGGCAGATCCTCATCGACTTCGTCGTTGCAGTTATTGTCGATGCTGTCACACGCTTCAGGAAAAGCGGGGGCGATAGAGGAGTTGCCGTCATCGCAGTCGCTGTAGGTGGTTACGTAACCCGGGTGGAAGCCAAGACATTTGATTTCAGGAGCCACTCCTTGGGCTCCCGAGCCATCTCCGTCCTGATCAGGGAAATAAAACGAGAAGGGAGCCACTTCTTCATCCACTACCCCGTCACAGTCGTTGTCGGTTTCGTCGCAGAGCTCGCTGGCGTTTGGGTGCACCCCGGAGTGGGTGTCGTTGCAGTCATCTGCACACAGGAAGTAGCCATCTCCGTCCACATCCGACTCCACCATCGGCAGGAAACCGTCGCAGTCGTCGTCGATGCCGTTGCAGGTCTCTATTACCCCCGGATGCACGTCGGGAGAGTCGTCGTTGCAATCGGTGACATCGGTGGTGGTGCCGGGAGGAGGGGTGGTGCAGATTCGCAGCGTGTCGCCCGGGTCTCCGTATCCATCTCCGTCCACGTCCACTCCCGCCACGATCCCGTCTATCGGGTCCTCGTCCACTTCTCCGTCGCAATCTTCATCCACCATGTCGCAGGTTTCATCCGCTCCAGGATGAATGGAGGAAGAGGTGTCATCACAATCGGTGGTGTTGGAGACAAGTCCCTCAGGGGCTTCACAGGCGAGGGTGGAGAGAGCGGGGTTCCCGTACCCGTCCTGGTCGGCGTCGGCGAAGAAGGAGATGGGGTCAACAGGGTTCTCGTCCACAACCTCATCACAGTTGTTGTCTTTGCCGTCGCAGAGTTCAGGGAGATGAGGGGCCCTCTCGGCATCGCTGTCCTGGCAGTCAGTAGCGTCTGAGACGAATCCTTCCGGAGCCTCACAGGCGAGGGTGGTGGAGGAAGAATCTCCGTATCCGTCGGCGTCGATGTCGGCGAAGAAGGTCAAGACATCCAAGGACTCCTCGTCGATGGACGCATCGCAGTCCTCGTCGATTCCGTTGCAGGTCTCGTCGGCACCGGGATGGATGGATATGGCCGTGTCGTCGCAGTCGGTGGCCTGGGAAACGAATCCTGAAGGACGGGTGCAGCCAGTGAAGAGGGTGGCGGGATCCCCATGTCCATCTCCGTCCGCGTCGGCGAAATAGGGGAGGGCGTTGATGGCGTCTTCGTCGATGGAGGCGTCGCAGTCCTCATCGATTCCGTTGCAGAGTTCATTTGCTCCAGGGTGAATGGAGGAAGAGGTGTCGTCGCAATCGGTGGCGTCTGAGACGAATCCTTCCGGAACTTCACAGGCGAGGGTGGAGGAAGCAAGGTTCCCGTATCCATCCTGGTCGGCGTCGGCGAAAAAGGAGCTGGGGTCAATGGGATTCTCGTCAGGGGTCCCATCGCAGTTTTCATCCAGGCCATTGCAGGACTCGGAGGCTCCTGGATGGATGGAGGCGGAGGCGTCGTCGCAGTCGGTGGCGTCGAAAACAGCTCCTTGGGGAAGGCTGCAGGCGAACACGAGGGAGGCCGGATCCCCATATCCATCTTCGTCAGCGTCCCGATGCCAGGTGAGGCTGTCCACCGCCTCCTCATCGAGGAGACCATCACAGTCTTCGTCCAAGCTGTTGCAACGTTCTGTGGCGCCAGGGTGGATGACCGGGGTGGTGTCGTCGCAATCGGTGGCGGTGGTGTATCCATCCTCGTCCCCGTCGCAGTGCCCTGGATTCCCGTCACAATCCGAATCCACCCCGTCGGCACAAGCGTCTTCCGCCCCGGGGTGGATGGCGTCGTCCCCCTCATCGCAATCCCCGTTTTCTCCTACGTATCCCTCGTCGGGAGGGCCATCACAGGTTTCGGTGACGAAGGCATCGAGTCCGTAGCCATCCCCGTCAAAGTCCAGGTACCAAGGGGAAAAGACGAAGCCATCGTCCTCTTCTCCGTTGCAATCATTGTCCTTTCCGTCGCAGAGTTCGGCCAGGGAGGGGGCCATGTCGGCGTCCTGATCATCGCAATCCTCCCCAGCGAGAACCGTCCCCAGGGGAACCCCAGCGCAGGAGGTCACCGCCAATTCAGAGGGACCGAAACCATCCTGATCGTCGTCCGGATACCAGGTGAGGAAGGCCAGTCCGTCGTCCGCCTCGCCGGAGCAATCATCGTCTACCCCGTTGCACACCTCGCTTGCTCCGGGGTGAATGGAGGCGTTGTTTTCGGCGCAGTCTCCTCCCTGGGAGACGAATCCCACCGGGGCGCCGTTGCAGAGGGACTTGGAGATGGAGTCGGTTCCGTATCCATCCCCGTCAAAGTCCGGATGATAGATCACCACCGCCAGACCATCGTCGATGAGTCCGTTGCAATTGTCGTCCAGGGCGTTGCAAGTCTCGGTGCGGCCGGGGTTGATGGTGGGTTTGCCCTCGTTGCAGTCCCCGCTCAACAAGGCATAACCGACCAGCCCTACGCAACTGCTCACCGACGAGTTGGTACGGCCATATCCGTCGCCGTCAGCATCGGGGTACCAGGTGGAAAAGGTCAGGCTGTCATCGGCTGAGCCATCACAGTCGTTGTCGGTGTCGTCGCACTCCTCGGAAGCCCCTGGGTGGACCAAGGCGTCGTCTTCATCGCAATCCCCTGGCAGGGTTGTGTAGCCTGCGGGTGGGCCATCACAGGTGGTGAGGAACTGGGAGGTGTATCCATATCCGTCTTCGTCCACATCCCGGTAGTAGGGGGTAAAGGTCAGTCCCTCGTCCTCATTCCCGTCGCAATCGTTGTCCACACCATCGCATTCCTCGGCGCCGCCGGGGAACGCCAGGGGATCCGAGTCGTCGCAGTCCCCTGAGGCGAGGACGTTGCCAACGGGAATTCCGTCGCACCGCGTCTCTCCGAAGTCCAAATCTCCATGGCCATCCCCGTCGAAATCTGGAAAGGAGGTGGTGAAGGTCAGCCCGTCATCTGCCGTTCCATTGCAGTCGTTGTCGGCGTCATCGCAGGTCTCGGGGGCTCCGGGATGGGTGGTGGGGTCATCGTCGTCGCAATCGGAACCAGCGACCTGGGAGAACCCGTCATCGTCCAGATCCGGGTCCACCAGTAGCAGGCGACTGGAGGTGGTGGTCAGGGTACCATCTGCCGATTTTCCTTGTACCTTCCAATAGATACCCGCTGACCATGCCCCCCCGAGGTACCCATCCCAGACGCTTTCCGACATCTGGTAGACCTTGCCGGTCTGCCAGGAGGTCACCAGCTTGTCGGCCCCGAACGTGCCGGAGGGGGAGTAGTAGACCCGATACTGACTGCAGTTGCCGGTCCAGCGAAACTGAGGACTTTGGGTTCCTGTGGCAGAGGCCGCCGGTGCAGTGAGGGAAACCGTGCAGGTGGCGGAGCGGGCCTCTCCGGGGAGGAAGGCGAGGAGGGCGGGAACCCACCAGGCAAACAGGAGGAACCGGGACGCCGTGGCCATGGAACACTCCTCCAGAAAGGAAACTGTCGCCCGGGACAGTTCAGGGAGAGGGAAGGCGCTCCGGAGGAATGTTGCCAGGATCCGTGTCCAGATAATAGATGGGATTGGTGAACAGCACCGGATCGTCCTCGGCAGAGAGGACCTCCATCCGCACGACGTTTCCCCCCAGAGGAACCACCGGGAAGGAGGCGGCAAAGGGTCCCGCCTCCTGGGAAATGATCTCCTCGGTAGGGGAACCGTTCTCTACCAGGCGGATTTTCCATCCTTCCTGGACGCTGCTGATCTGAAAGGTCACATCCCGCAGCGAGACGGCCCCAATGACCACCTGCCCCTGATCCGCCTGGGCGATGGGGTCACCAAACCTCACTTCCACGGCTCCCCCTTCAAAATGTGTGGGGTCCCCGAAGTAGACCGCCCCCCTCTTGAGGTTCCACAGGAGATCCTCCTCGGTCTCCGAGGCGGCGGGGACCCAGGTGACGAAATTGTTGTCGTCCGCACCCCAGTTCGTCTGAAAATGCTGATCGCTGGCTCCTTCCCCGGTAATGATCACTCCTGCCTGAGACAAGGCGTCCCACACCTCCATGAAATCCGCCAGAACTCCCCCGCGGGAGCGGTACCCCACCTCCAGCATGTCGCATCCGTAGACACCGGTTGCTGTAAGGGTGCTGATGGCGTCGACCACCAGATCGGCCCGGGTCTGGTCGTCAAAGGCGTACTCCTTGGTGCCGAACATGTGGTTGTATGAAACGAGACCACCGTAGGAATGAACGAACTCCACCGCATCGGAGAGGGTCTCGGGGGCGAGCCCGGGTTGATCGTAGGGAACCAAGGGAACCTGGGTGCCAAAGGCGTTGAGGTGGGCATCGGGCATGGGAGTGATCTCCACTCCCACCAACTGAAGGGGGGCGAAGGGCAGGCCCTCCACATAGGTCCTCTGCTCGTCCCTCAAGGTCTCACCCTTGATCTCCTGGGTCCAGGTGAAGTCATCCAGGTCGTAATACGCCAGCCCGGCTCCCTTGGCCCGAATGAGAACCTTCACGAATTCGGCCCGCTGGTCGCTGCCCACATCGGGAAAGAACTCCTCTGCCATGGCGGTGATATCGGCACGGACCTCGGTCCACACCCCCCGGTCGGCGTTGATGCGAACGTAGTGTTGATGCTCGGTCTCCAGGGCGGCGTAGCTGTTGGCGGAATGATAGAAGTAGATGGCGTTGTCCTCCCCATCGAGTCCGGCGGACAGGGGCACGGTGATCCATAGCTCCGCATTGGAGGAGGGGCGGATCCCCGGTCTCAGCCAGAAAGCGAAGTCCACCTGGGCCATCAGGTTCTTGGTGGTGAGGGCGGGGCGCACCGTGTATTCGTATTGCAGTTCCTTCCAGTCCACCCCACCGGCGCCGGTACCCTTGAGACGCCAACCCCTGGCCCCCGCGTGACGGGCGGCGGGGATGACCGAGGAGGTATAGGAGCTCATGGTTTCGCTGGTGAGGAGCCATTCCCCTTGAAGAACGGATCCGGGGGGCCAGAAGGGAACCGCGCCCATCAAGCCGCCATTATCGAAGTTGTACCCAGCCGACTCCATGGCACTTCCCTGGTAGTAGAAGACGTCGTGATCGGTCCAAAACATCACGTCCACGCCCAAGGCCTCTGCCTCGATGGAGTGGCCCAGCATGGTGCCGTTCCGCTCCGAAAAGCTGCCGTGGAGGTGAAGGGCGGTGGACAGAGGTTCGCCAGGGGAGAGGGGGAGATCCAGGTCTCCGAAGAGCTGAAATCCCTCAGCGTAGAAGCCGGCAACGCCAGGCCAGGTGCCAGCGCGAAACGTAGCGGTGGCCATGCCTCCTGAGGTGGGGGTGATGTTCAGGACCTGCCCCAGGGTGGATTCCAGAGGAAGCAGGGATCCATCGGCGATGAAAGCCCCCACTTCGTCCGTCGCCCACAGAGTCAATGTCGTGGAGGACAGCCCATCGGAAACGACGGAAGGAGCATCGGCGATCACCAGGAGGAGAGGGGATGCGGACGCCGAGGTGGGCAGAATCAGGACCAGGAAAAGCGCCAGCGCCAGCCACCTGATCTCCCGTTTATCAACGTTACCAAGCATTCACGCCCCTTCTGCTGGCGCTGGAGTCCTGAAGAAGGACGGTGTACCCGCGCTATCGGGCATCAGGGCGCAGCGCGTTCTTGTATAGCATCGTTACACATGACTTCCACTCCGACGGGAGGGCAAAGAGAGAATCTTCACGCGCGGGTTGGGCTCAGGGGGGCAGAGGCGAAGAGTCCGGAGAAGGCCCCCCGCAGGGAGTTTCGATGCGCCACACCGCCAGTCGATCCATGGGGCCATCCGCCCAGGCAAAGGGAAGGAGGCCCCAATCGGTGGAGTGAAATCCTGCACCCGCTTCGCGGTTCATGGTGCGGATGGGCAGGCGAGCGGGGAGCGAGACCTCCTTTTCAGGCAAGCCGCAGGACTCCAGCACTCCCCGGGCCAGCCAGGAGGGGCGAGGCATTTGAGCCGGGACCAGAAGGCGAGTGCCGGGGCTCAATCGGCGAAGATCTGACGCTTCAAGAACGGGATGTCCCGCTTCTCCCAGGGCTCGTCTCATCCCTCCTCCCGAGGCGATCCAGACGGTTTCTACCGGCCCAGAAACCTCCTTGGCGACTCGGGCAGGAGCTTCGGCCGAGGCGGTGGCCAGGTCGTGATCTCCGGCGAGCACTGCTGTCGACAGGACAAATCCCACTCCCAGGGAGAAGAGGGCGGCGGAGTAGGACACGGTGGGGCGCTGGGTCCTCCCCGTCTTTCGCCCGGCCACCTCCATGGCCAGGGCAGGGAGGGCGGGCAGAAGATATCGGTAGGCCCCGAAGGCTTGAACCGCCGCCGTTCCGCCAGTGACCACCACTGCCCACAGGCCCAAAAACAGGGCATCTGCCGCCCCTCGCTGCTCATCCTGGCTCTTGGGAGAGGTCCAACCCTTCAACAAGGAGGGCAGGGTCCCCGAGGCCGCTCCCGCCAGGGCTCCAGAGACCACCAGGCCCATCATCGCAAAGATCGCCTGGGCGGGACGGGCACCACCCTCCAGGGCGGGAAGGAACAACGCCATTCCACAGGTGGTCAGCAGCCCCACCCAAGGCTCCTTGCGGAGATTCCACAGGCCCCGGGCCAGGAGGGCGGGGGCGGCTACCAGCAACAAGGGCAGGGCCCAGGGCAGGAGGGCGGCGTTGATGGCAGCCATGGTCAGCCAGGAGGAATCCATCAGCCTCAAGGCGGCGTTGGGGACGAAGGGGTGATCGGCGGCGGCAACGGCCACCTGCAAGAGCCAGAGGACGGGAGAGAGGGAGGCGGCCAGAATCCCCAGCAGGGCGGTGCGACGAGGGGTGTGATGACTGATCGCGTAGGTCACGACCAGCCCCCAATAGAGGAGGCCGGTAAATCCCATCCACAGAGTGGCCCCGGCCAGGAGTCCTCCCACCAGAGCGGTGGTCTTTTCATTCCTGTCCGCCCCTCGCACGAACAGGGCCAGCCCAAACAGCCCCATTCCCAGGCAGGCGGCGTCGGCGGTCAGAGAGGCGGCGGCGGCGGCGAAGGGAGGGGAGGTGGCCACCGCCATGGCGGCCAGCACCGGGCGACGGGAAAAGCGATGGGTCAGGGCGGACAACCCGAAGCAGGCCAGGACCAGCATGGGGAGCTGGGCCAGGAGGCGGAGGGCGGCCACGTCTCCGGTTCCGGCCAGAGCCCGGGCCCCGGCCAGGAGGGTGGACCACCCCAGGGGAGGGGGAAGCACCCTCGCCCAATCTGCGTCGATGCGATCGTCCTGGACGGTGTGAACGGCCGCCCGGTAGGGGTTCCACGGGTCCCGACTGGCCAACTCCATCCCCTCCAGAAAGGACTCCTCGTCCAACATGGGAGGTCGTCCCAGGTTGGGGAGCATCCACAACAGGGACAAGGTGAAAACCAGAAGGGCGGTGCGTCCTGCTGCCCGGCGCAGGGTGGGGGCGGTCACGGGAGGGACAAGGGCGGGGTCGGGAATGAGGGCATGGGGCCGCATGATACAGGGAGGATCAATCAGTGTCGGCGTTCTTGTCATATGAAGGGGGTGTGGACAAGAGGCACCTCTTCGGTGACCAGGGAACGTGGCTCCTTGCGTTGCCAGGGAGTTGGAGCGAAGGCATCCTGCCTCCCCATGCAACCTCCCCCCCATCTTCCACGCCCCCCTGGAGTGGAGTGGCTCCGCTCTCCCTGGCTCAAGGATTCCCGGGTGATGGCGGGCCTGTCCCTGCTTCTGCCGGGAGGGAGCCTGCTCGCCTACGGTCACTTCATCGGCCGCTTTCGATTCGAACACACCCTGTTTTCGGTGCCCTGGCCTCTTCCCGGCCCGCCTTTACGAGTGATGCATCTCTCTGATTTGCACCTTTCACGCTGGGATTCGTATGCCCGCAGGCTTCTTGGGGAGGCCACTCGCCCCGGTGCCGTGGACCTGTTGGTGGTGACCGGAGACCTGGTGTCCCCGGGATTTCATGCGGGGGAGGTGGAGGAGATCCTGGGGAGACTGCCTCGCCCCCCTGGCGGGGTGGTGGCGGTGCCGGGAAACTGGGAGTACTGGTCGGGAATGGACGGGGAGGGCTTCGACGCCCTGTGTGAACGATTAGGTTGGATTTCCTTGCGAAATCGCCATATTCGAATCTCCCTGCCAGGACGATCCCTGACGGTGGTGGGGGTGGACGACCTGCTGGGGGGAAGACCCGATCACCTGGCCGCCCGGAAAGGGCTCCCCAGAGGCGAACCCTGTCTTGTGCTGGCCCATTGCCCTGCGGCCTTCCCCGATGTGGCCGAGGACGGGGATCTGGTGCTTTCTGGTCATGCCCATGGAGGGCAGGTCCGACTGCCTGGCTGGGGGGCTCCCTGGCTTCCCGCAGGGTGCCGTCACTACGATCAGGGGTGGTTTACCCGACCAGGAGGGCGCCGGCTGTTTGTGCATCGGGGGTGTGGCTGCGCCATCCTGCCGTTTCGCTGGAACTGTCGCCCCGAGATCGCCGTGCTGGAACTGGGGGGATGAAGGGTCTCGTCCCATCTCCTCGGGTCCGGGCTATGATGACCGTCGAAACCGCCGTGTCTTGAGGCAGGCGGGAAAAGGCCCCCTCCGTGCGCGTCGCCCTCCTCTCCCTCTACGACGTTGAAAACACTGCGGTTCGGCAGTTGGCCCACTACCTTCGGGGGGAGGGTCACTCCGCCGTCGAGGTCTACTTCAAGGACTGGAAGAACAACGCCATCGATTGGCCCGACGAGGACGAGGTGGATGCCCTGCTGGCGTTTCTCCGTCGGGAGGGGGTGCAGGCGGTGGGCATCAGTTTGAGGGCGTCTGCTTACCTGCGGGTCTGCCTTCACCTGACTTCTGCCATTCGGGAAGCCTTGAGAATCCCGGTCATCTGGGGAGGAATTCACCCCACCCTCAATCCCGAAGCCACCGTTCCCCTCACCGACTACCTGATTGTGGGAGAAGGGGAGCTGGCCCTGGTTGAGCTGCTGAACCGCCTGGAGGCGGGTGCCCCCACCAGCGACGTGGCCAACGTGTGGACCTTTCAAGAAGGAGTTCTTCACCGCAACCCCCTACGTCCTCTGGTGGGGGACCTGACCCGGGTGACCCAAAGGGACTTTCTTCACCCCGACAAGGTGTGGCTGTCGGAAGGCAAGGAGATTCGTCGAGACCCCCTTCTGGACGATCCCGCCTACCTCATTTTTGCCTCTCGGGGCTGTGTGTTCCGCTGCTCCTTTTGTTATCACTCGACCCTGCGAGAAGTGTTTGAACACAAGGGGGCCTACTACCGCTATCGCCCGGTGGAGGACGTGCTGGACGAACTGAAGCAGGCCCGCAAAATCTTCCCCAACCTCAAGCGGGTGCGCTTCGATGACGAGGTGTTCGTTCCCGACAGGAAGTGGGTGAGGGAGTTTTCCCGGCGCTATGCAAGGGAGATCGGGCTTCCCTTCGAGTGCTTCATCGAGCCTCGGCTGGTGGACGAGGAGAGGATGACCCTGTTGCGGGAGGCGGGGCTGGAATCGGTCCACATGGGCATCCAGGCTGCGGATCGGGTGTCCACCGACCTCTACGACCGCCCCTCCAACGAGGAGCATCTGATCTGGGCGGCAGAGCTGTTCCACCGGCTGGGGATCGTGCCCCGCTATCTCATCATCGTCGATGATCCCATGTCGACGGCCGGGGATCGCCACCAGCTTTTGTCCATGCTGCTGTCCTTTCCCCGGCCCTTTGATGTCTACCTGTTCTCCCTGACGGTGTTTCCGGGAACCACCCTGGAGAAGAAACTCCTGGAATCGGGGGTGGTGGATGCCTCCCAGGTGGAGGGGGCGGCTACCAAGACCTTTGAGCAGTATCGGGTGGATCTTTCCTGGGAACGCTCCGATGAAGAGAGGCTGTGGCTGGCGTGGATGGTGATGGCCAACAAACCCTTCCTTCCCCGCTCCCTGCTCAGAAAGGCAGCCCAGGCCCCCTCCCTTCTTCCCTGGGTGGGTCCCCTGACCGCAGTCGCCCAGCTCTCCAATGTCGCCAACATGGCGGTGAGGGTCCCCTCCATGTACCGCAGAGGGGAGATCGGTCCTCGGGTGTTGAGGCGATTCTTCAACCCAAGGTCAATGATTACCCAGTAGTTTCAATAGTTTGAATCAACAGGTTGTCGGATTCTGCCGGCTTACTTCTGTTTGGGAGCCAGGGAGCTGCCGACGGCAGCCTTGACCCGCAGCGTTCCGGAGACCTCGTCCAGGGGGCGTTTCTGAGGGCCGGAGCGGCAGCACACCTGGATTCGGGAAAGAACCAGAGGAGAGCCCTGGTTCAGGAGGGCCCCCAGGGAGGCCAGGTTCAGATCGACTCCGAACCCATCCCCCAGGCGTTCCCAGCCGTCCATGAGGGTGACCGGGGGAGAACCTGAGGCGCGGATCTCCACCTCCCCTTCCCCCTTGGGAGTGAGGACCGACACGTCCACTCCCTTGCCCCCATCGTCGATGTGGAAGGTGATGTTTCGGGGTTCGTTGAGGGGCATTTCCTGGAGGAGCCAGAACCTCATGTGGAGGTGATCGCCATCTCGACGGGCCCTCACCCCCGTCAAATCGTATCCAGCCCCCTCCAGAGCGTCTCCTCCCGGGTCCTTCACGTCAGGCCCATCCTCTGGGGACCCATCGCTTGAAGCACTTGAAGTTCCTTGGGAAATCGAAGACGACTGCGCTCCCTGCGAGGGGGATCGGGCGATTTCTTCCTCTGCGGTGGGAGCGAGATTGGGGGGACCCTGGCGAGAGGAAACGTCCCGATGATCCCCCTGCCGCCGGTCATCGGGAACCCCCGGGCCTCCCAACAGGGCGGTCACCAGGGCCAGGGAAGAGGCCCAACTCAACGCGATGGTGAAGGTTTCGGTGGCGGTCAGCCAAGGAACTTCACCGGGGCGCCTGACCCTCGCTCCTGCATCCCGAAGCCGGTTTCCCAACTCCCCTTCCAGCCCCCAACCCCCATGGGCGGTGGATCGGCTCAGATCGGTGCCCTCGATTTCTGCCCCCCGGAAATCCGCCTCTTCCATCCGACACGAGGCCAGGGCCCCCCCCTTGAACCGCGCCCCTCGCAAATTGGCTCCCCGCAGGTCCACTCCGGTACCGATGAGGCCCGCCAAAAAGGTGCCACTCCAATCGATCCGAGGGGCTCGCATCCCAGTGACCGTGCAGTCTGTCCAACTGGAGAGGTGGGCCAAGCCGTTGTCCAGGCGGGCATCCTCCCATTGGCAGCGGGTGACCTGGGTCTTCACCATCTGGGCCCCGGTCAGATCGGCGGCGGTGAAATCCACCTCTTCCAGGTCGGCGCCATCCAGAATCATGCCCGACCCCCTCATTCCCACCGCCACTCCACCCTTCCAGGAAGACAGATGGGCGGTTGCACCTTCCAGCCGGGCGGCGCTCAGATCGGTTCCGACGAGGGTGGCACGCTCCAATACGGCTTGAGAAAGATCGGCCCCCTCCAGGTGAGCCCCAGTCAGGTTGGCTTCAGACAGGAAGGCTTCCCGCAGATCGGCTCCCTCCAAGTGAGCCCCGGTCAGGTTGGCTCTCTCCAGGTGGGCTCCTCGCAACCGGGCCCGAGGAAGCCTCACCCCTCGCAGGTCTCGTTCTTGCAGATCCGCCCCCTCGGCAACCAGATCGGCAATGGCCTCTCCCGGCCCCAGGGAGGCAAGACGAGGATCCAGACCCGTTGAAAGAGGGGGGGAAGGAGAATCGGACATCGCCGGGGATCCTATCACGCCGAGGTCGAGGGCTCCCCGGCCCGCTTTTCCGGTGGGGATTCGGAGAGGCGGGCCCCGGTGGTTCCCCACAACAGGCTGCTCCCCAGAGCAAGGATGGCCAACCTCTCCATTCTCAGCATGAGGGTCACCATCAGGGCCTCGCTCAGGTGGATTCCCCCTGCCGCCGCCAGAAGAGCGGCCGACAGGGCATCCCATCCCAACTCAAAGGCGGGGAGAAGGAACAGGGCCACCGATGCGGCGGTCACCGCAGCGTATCCGAAGGCCACTCCCCAGGGATCGGGCTTCAAGCCGAAGGCATGGCAGTTCAGCACCAGGGAGGTCGCCACTGCTCCGTGACAGAGAAGAGCGAGAACGGAGGCCCGAATCCATCCCCGTTTCCCCTCAGGAGCGGAGCCAATGGCCTCGGCGAAGGGCACCACCACCCCGGCGATGCGGGCGACGAACCCTTCTCCAGGAAGGCTCCGAGAGGCCAGCCAGGAGGAGATTCCCTCCAGGATTCGCCGGGCAAGGCGGGAAAACAGGTGGGGAAAGGCGATGAACGCCAGGAGCCCGGAAGAAGCTCCCACGGTGGCAGCAAGGGTGGTGAGCAGGAGGGGGCCATGTTCCTGACGCACCCCTTCTGGCAATCCCATCCACAGCAGGAGGGCCAGGAGCCCGGCGGTGATGAGTCCGACCACCCGAGCTTGCAGGGCGGAGGCCAGAACCGCTCCGGTGTTGAGACGGTGGCGTCGACCAATGAACACCGCCTGACTGGCCTCGGCGAGGGGACCAGGGAGGACATGGGCCAGAAGCTGCCCGGCGCACAGAACCAGGAACAGGAATGGGGAGTGGGGAGGTGCTCCTGCCGGGGCGGGCAGAAGGACTCTCCAGCGCATCGCCATGAGAAACGTGGCAGCCAGGAGGGATAGGGTTCCCAGAAGGAGAAGCCCGGGATGGGCGCGAGCCACCATCTCCTGGGGAGGAAGTCCCTGGCCGGTCAGATGGCGAACGGAGAGGGCGGCCACTCCCAGGAGAATCAACCCGGAAAGCACCTTGAGGACGGCGGAAACCCTTGTTGTGGACCGGCGGGAGGTGGAGGAGGCCGCCTCCCCGGGGATCTTCCCTTCTGATGGAGGGAACGCCTCTGCGGTCACTTCAGATCTCCAACGGCAATGAGAAGATCCAACAGAGGGGCCCCCGGATCGGGCCCTTCACCCCTTTGGGTAGGGGGGCCAGTGATGGGATGAGGAAGGTAGCGGGGCAGGGAGAGGATGCGGTGAAAAGCATCGGTACGGGCGTCTCCCGGCATGGTCAGATCCTGGGGAAGCCCCAACCAGGCCAGGAGGGTGGGAGCGATATCCAGAAGGGTGGCGCTCTCCAGCCGGGTCTCCGATTTTACCTGGGCTCCCCCCATCAGCCACAGCCCCAGGGGCCGATGCACCCCTTCGGGTACGGCGCCCCGGTAGCGAGTGGCGAAGCCGTGGTCCCCCACCACCATCAACAGATCGGCATCGGTGAGAGTGGGCAGGATCCTCCCCACCATCTCATCCAAGGAGGCATGACAGGCGGGAATCATGCCCCGTGCTTTTTCCAGCAGCGGGGGAGTGAGGCGTTGTCCTCGCCAGGGCAACAGGATCCGCACCTCCTCCCCGGGGCGTCCTTCGGCGGTGGAATCGACCTTCCATTGATCGGGGAGGAGGCGAAGACGCTCTTCATACCGGGAATCCTGGAAGGGCCAATAAAGGTGCTGGCAGGCGTCGAGGCCATACAGATGGGCCCATACCAGGTCGTACCCCCCCGTCGTCCATGCTTGAAGAGCCACTCGAAAAGTCCCCTGATCGGCCACCTGGGCGCGAAAGAGGGGGGAAGGCGACGGAGGCAGGGGTTCCAGAAAATCGACGATTTTCTCCATTCCCGACGTGAAGGTTCCCAACGCTGCTGCGGCACGGGACGATGGAAACACTGTGGATAACGAGGGGTGGGACGTGGCAGGATTGGAGGCCTCCATCACGAAGCGATCACTGGCGAGGAGCCCGTTCATCTCCGAGGCTGGCCAGGTGGCGGGAACGCCGATCACCGCTGAAGTGCGCCCATGAAAACCCAGCACATCCCATACCCTGGGCACACGAACGTCGGCAGAGGAGATGAGGGAGCCATCCAATTCCCAGGTGGTGATGCCGTGGTGGACGGGCAGTTGGCCCGTGGTGATGCTGGTCCACAGCGCCGCCGACACGGGAGTTTCCAGGGTGTGGAGGTCGGCGCTGGTTTTGCCATTGAGCAGGGAGGCCAGATTGGGGAGGAGATCCTGATTGCCCACCAGGTTTCTCAGGACTTCCCCAGATAAACCATCCACTCCCAGAACGAAGACCCGATTGCCCTGGGAGCGTGGAGGGCTGGGGAACCAGGCGCTGAGGGCGAAAAGAAGAAGCACCCCCACGACGGCCACCCGAGCCAGGCGCCGGCGGTCGGGAGTGCTTTCAGCGGGGGGGCTCACAGAGGCTCAGAGCGAGGGCTCACTGGCCCGAAGAGCCCTGGGCCCCAGGCGGCGGCAAGGCCGGCGGTGTCCCCTGGGCTCCATTCCCCCCAAAACCTCCTCCTTGCCCCCTTCCCTGACCCCGGCCGCCCCCTCCTCCGCCGTTGCCGCCCCCCTGCTCGGGGAATCCCCCCTGCTGAGGCTGTCCAATTCCACCCCCCTGCCCGGGGAATCCTCCCTGCTGGGGTTGGCTGAACCCCCCTCCCTGCCCGGGGACTCCTCCCTGCGGGGGCTGGCTGAATCCTCCTCCCTGCCCGGGGGTGCCTCCCATGGGCGTGAACCCTCCTCCCATCCCCTGTCCGGTTCCGTTGGGAGGTCCGGAGAACATGGGGGATCCCCCGGTCACCATCGGTCCTCCAGGGCTCCCCGGTCCCCCGGAACTGACCGGTCCCGTCGATCCCAGGCGAGTCACCTGAGCCATGGCAGAGGGCCGCCCTCCCAGGAGGGCCTCCAGGTCCAAGGCGTCTACTTCCTTGAGTCGGGCCGCTTCGGGCAGGGCCGCCAGGAAGGCCCGTGCGAAGGTGACCCGGGCGTTGTAGGCGACGGTTACTGCGGTGAGGGTCTCGGGGAGATGGGCCATGGCTGAAGTGGCGGCATCCTTGGAGGACCAGTCAATGGTGGCCAGGCGGAGGAACAGCACTCGCCGGGCGGTGTCCATCTTCACCCGGGCCACGTCCACCGCCCGGGCCTGGGGCTCCACCGCCTTGAGGGCTGCCTCGGATCCGGTGATCTTGACCTGGGCCAAGGAAGCCGCTGCCTCGGCCAGGGTGAAATCCGCCTGGGCCCATGCAAAGTCGGGAAGGATCCGACGCATCCCCTCCGCCCCCTTGTCCTTGGCGGGGGGAAGACCGGCCGCTGTCACCGCCTCGGCCAGGGCGCGAATCCGGGTCTCCTGAATGCGAGCCAGAGCCGCCACCACCGCCTCGGCGTGGGGAGTGATTTCCCCATCCCCCTTGCCTGCCATGATGGCGGCCTTCAGCTCGATGTGGCCCCGATCCGCCGCGCTCCAGTCCATCAACTCCTGCTCGGTGGCCTTGATGAGGATCTCCTGGATCTGGGCCTGGCGAGTAGCGTCCAACTCCACGCCGGTGTTGCGAAGGAGGGAGGACAAGGCCTGGCCCACCGGGTTCAGGGTGGGGAGAGACCACATGACCGACCCCGGAGCGGTATCGGTCCCCGAAGCTCCCGCCGTGGAGGCCCCTTCGCGGGTTCCGCAGCCGGAAAGGGGGAGGAGGAGGGCGGCACCGGTCAGGGCAGACAGGGCGCCCCATCGGAGCAGGGACATGGGGATCTCCATAGGCCAGGCGAGACGATGAAGGGGGAACCGCGAGGCGCGGGGATTCTACTCCAGGATGGTTCGTTCAGCCCGGGAATCCCCCCCACCAGGGCAGAAGTTCCCCTCGTTGGCATCCGCCTTTCCCGGTGCTACCTTGAGACCGTGGCACGACGGGCAGGCTCGCTGGATCGCCCCGTCGGTTCGCCGCTCACGCTCTTGTGCATTCGATGAGGTTTCCATGCGCGGTTTGCTGATCGCCCCTCCCCTGGAAAGTCGCTTCCAGATGTATCCGCCCATGGGGTTGATGTCCCTCTATCAGGTCGCCCGGGAGCGCCACGATCTGTCCCTGCACGATCTGTCCTTCTCCACCTGGAGGGAGATCGAGGGCCTGTTTGATCAGCCCCTTGATTTTGTAGGGATCACCTGTAGTTACACCACCTATTTCTGGCATTTCGTTCGGGTGGTCCAGTCGATCCGCAAGAAGCAGCCCGATGTCATCGTCATCGCTGGCGGCAACCACGCCACCTTCGATTACGCCTCCATGCTGGATCATGGGGTGGACATCGTGGTGAGGCACGAAGGGGAGAAGACCTTCGCGGACCTCTTGAACGCCCTGGAGCTTGACCGCCACACCGACCTGTCTCGGATTCCCGGGATCGCCTGGAGGAACTCGGAGGGGGCCATTCGCTTGAACCCCGAGAGGGAGTTGATTCGGCCCCTGGACAGCCTTCCCATTCCCGACTGGAACAGCCTGGACCTGTCCCGCTACCCGCACCCTTATGCCCGCAAGGTGGCCATTGTGGAGACCAGCCGGGGTTGCGTCGAGCAATGTACCTTCTGTTCCACGGTGAAGATGTGGCAGTCCCGTTGGCGTCCCAAGACCCCGGAGAGGGTGGCGGAGGAGTTCCGCTCCATGGCGGCTCATGGCATCGAGAGCGCGGTGATCGCCGACGACAACTTCACCATTGACGAGAAGAGGGTGGCGGAGATCTGCCGTCTCCTCATCGAGCAGAAGAATCCGGTGCGCTGGGTGGCGGCCTTCTATCCCAAGAGCATCCTAAGGGCCCCCTACCTCCCCGATCTGATGGCCGCAGCCAACTGCGAGGTGGTGCTGTTCTCCTTGGACAACGCCAATTCCCGCATCATCGAAGCCTACAAGCGCCCGGAAACCGCCGAAGTGTGGGTGCCGGCGGCCAGAGCCCTCCAGAGGGCGGGCATTGCGGTGAACATGCACGTTCTCATTGGGTATCCCGATGAGAGCGAAGACGAGATGGTGAAGACCATCGAGCTGGGCAAGCAGCTCGCCAACTCCTTCATGGTGGGCATCCTGGAGCCCCGCCCGGGGAGCTCGTTCTGGAAGCCGGGGTTGTTCGAGGACAAATACGAGACCTTCGGCCAGAACGTCAGCCTGCTGCATCAGAATCCCCGCATGGTGGAGAGGTTGCAGAGGGAGGCGATGATGGAGTTCTACACCCACCCCCGCACCCTGAAGAGGATGCTGGTCAGCGACAACGAAGCCGAGCGCTTCACCCTGCGCTGGCACGCCCGCCTCTCCCTGAGCTACCTGCAAAGGAAGGCCAAGGCCCGAGCCGAAAAGGTGCTGGGCAGGTATCTCCCGGGGGAGTGGTTTGGAGACGGCCTCGAACCGTTGAACGCCGGGGCTTCTCTCGCCCGACCTTGAGGCCTCAAGGGGCGGGCCCCCCCTCCTCTTCAGAAACCGAAGTCGATGTGTGCGTCATCGGCGCCGGGGCGGCAGGCCTGTGGGGGGCGGCGGTGGCGGCCCGTGGCGGCTCTTCGGTTCTGGTCATCGAAAAGACCACGCGGATCGGCACCAAGATTCTGGCCAGCGGCGGAACCCGGTGCAACCTCACCACCACCCTGGATGGCAAGGCGGCGGCGCGGCTTTTCGGTCCGGGGGAACGCTTCCTCGGTCCAGCCTTCTCCGCCCTTTCCCCTCAGCGGGTGAGGGAGCGATTCCTGGCCCTGGGGGTTCCCACGGTGGAGGAGCCCGACCTGGAAAAGGTCTTTCCCGCCAGCCAGAGGGCCATGGATGTCCGGGATGCCCTGGAGAGAGACGCTCGCAACGCTGCAGTTCGGTTCCGTCTGTCCACGCCGGTCATCCGCCTGGAACCTAGGGGAGACGGGACCTGGACCCTCTTTTTGGAGGGAGGGGGCCGGGTGCATTGCCGGTCCCTTCTGGTCTGCCCCGGGGGAGCCAGCTACCCCGGAGCGGGGACCACCGGCGATGGCTACCGGTGGCTACGGGAGCTCGATCTGGAGGTGGTGGAGCCGGTTCCTGCCCTGGTGCCGCTGCGTTGTCCTGAGCCTTGGGTCCGGGAGCTGACTGGAATCGCCGTGCAAAAGGTGGAGGCCCGCCTGCTGGATGGGGAGGGCAGGGTGCTGGGGCGCCGCTCCCGCCCGGTCCTGTTTACCCACCGGGGTCTTTCCGGGCCGGGGATCATGGACCTTTCAGAGCCGGTGGCTCGGGCCGAGGCCAAAGCCAGGAGGGAGGAAAAGCCGGCAGCTCCGTTGACCATTGCTCTGGATTTGCTGCCCGAGCTGCATCGGGAGGCTCTGTGGACCCTGCTGACGGAAGGGGCGGGCAGGCGGGGGACTCCTTCCCTGATTTCGGTGCTGCCGGTGGACCTCCCCCGGCGTCTGCTGGCGGCGGTGACCACCCAGGCGGGGCTGCCGGAGGCCAACCCCCGGGTCCAGGACTTGGACAGGGCGGGGAGGCACCGCCTGGTGGAGACCCTCAAGGGGTTGAAAATCCCGGTGGAGGGCACCTTGGGATGGGGAGCCGCCGAGGTCACCGCCGGTGGATTGGCCTTGCATGAGGTAGACCGAAGAACGATGGAGGTCAAAGGGCACCCAGGCCTTTACGTCTTCGGAGAAGTGCTGGATCTGAGCGGACCCATCGGTGGACTGAACTTCCAGGCCGCCTTTGCCACGGCGGAGCTGGCAGGACTGGCGGCCGGACGGGGAGGCGGAAGGCCCAAATCGAGTTGACGATTCTTCCCCTGGCTCCCCGGGCCTGAGGCGGAGTGGGTGACATTTCCAGGCGGGCTGCTACCCTCCCTCCTGTGACGGCCTCCCTTCCTCCCTCCCCCATCTCCTGGCGCCATGAAATCGCCGTTGCCTTCCTGTTCCTGGGGATCGGGCTGACCTTGCTGGGCTCCACCCTGTGGCATCTTGACTTCCGCATGGTGGGCTTCGCCGGTTCGGATGCCTGGGAGCACATGTGGGGAAAGTGGTGGAGATACCGGGAGTTGCGCCAGGGCAATCCCTTTCCCGATCAGACCCTCCTGCTGGGATTTCCCCGGGGAGGCCGCCTGTGGGAGCCCGATCCCATCGGAGGCTGGCTCTCCATTCCCCTTCAAGCACTATGGGGAATGCCCGCCGCCCACAACCTCCTGGCGGCCCTGACCATCGCCTTGAACGGGTGGTCCACCTACATCCTGGTGCGTCCTGAGGTCTCTCGCCGGCTTTTTGCTCTTCTGGGGGGAGTCCTGGTGGCTGTTTCCCCCTTCTCCCTCTCCCTCATCGCCAACGGAGTGGGGGAGCAGCAGCACCTGTGGCTGTGCGCCCTGTTCCTGTGGGCCTGGCTCCGGTTCCTGAGGGCGCCCACCTGGAGGAGGGCCCTTCCCCTGTGGGGGACAGCAGCGGCCATGGCGGTGGCCAACGTCTACTTCGTCATCTTCCTGGGAGTGGGGGCCCTTCTCCTGTGGTGGTGGGTGGATTCGGAGACCCGGGAGGGCGTCCCTCGTCCCCATCCCCTGGGAGTGGCCCTGGTGGGAGGGGGCCCCCCTTTTGCGGTGGCCTTCCTGTGGTACGGCTTCTACGCCGCTTATCTCGCCGATCCCAACCGGGTGGACGCCCGGGACACCGAACGCCTCCTGTCCACCCCCGATCTCCTCCTCCACGCCTGGCCGGAGGGGATCTTTTTGTCACCCCGGGTCTCCCTGGATGGTCTCTCCGGCTCCCTGTGGCTCCTGGCCTTCCTGGGGATGGCGGCGTCCTTGCTGCTCCTTCTCCGGCGCCTCCGTGCCCGCCCTTCCCGGTGGTCTTCACTGGGAGGTCCGATGGGAATCCTTCTCCTCTCCCTGTGCCTGGGTCTGACCGCCTCGGCCCTTTTCTCCCGGGTGATCGCCGAGCCCTCCCTGGCGGCCTCCTGGCGGGTCGCCACCCTGGCCCCCAAATTGGCCATGTCTCATTTTCCCGAGTGGTTCCCCAGGTATTTTTCCCCGTTCTGGATGACCGCCCTTCGCACGCCGCGCCCGGTGGGAGAGGGCAATCAGATGGTTCATCTGGCGTATCTGGGGCCCACCGTCCTCCTCCTGATGGCGCTGGCCCTGGGAACCCGGCAACGGGCTCGAAAATGGGGAGGGCTGGCCCTGTTGGGACTGTTGTGGTCCTTCGGCCCCCGACTGCTTCTACCCGAGTGGTGGGGGAATCTCACCGGCTGGGAGGGGATTCCTTCTCCCTACCAATGGGTCTTTCTCCACGTCCCTCCCTTCTCCGATCTCCAATTCGTATATCGGGCCCACATCCTGACCTTGTTGGGGGGAGCGGTGATGGTGGCGATGGGAATGGAATGGCTGATTTTTCAAGGGGCTGGAAAGGTGGGGGGGCTCTGCCTGCTGCTCCTGGGATTGGAATTGGGACCCCTGTCTCCCCTGCCCGGGGCCCTTCCCTGGGCCTCTCTTCCCAACGTGGAGGGGTTGGAGGTCATTACCCGGTCCAAAGAACCTGGCGCAGTGCTGGAGCTTCCCTCCTATAGCGATGGAGAGATCGGGCGAGGATATACACTTTACGGCCAGATGATCCATGGGCGTTCCATTCCCCAACTCATCCAGCCGGGATTGCCCAAGGTGCTCGCCGATAACTCCTTCATCCGCTTCACCGATCTCAATCTCAACGGGGGCCCTGAGGTGTATTCCACCGCCGACGAAGATACGGTGATCCGGGGCATCGCCGACCTGTACATCAAGAACATCCGCTTTCTGGTGATTCGCCGGGATCTGCCCTACTCGGGAAATCAGGTGCGCGCCGACGCCCTGATTCATCTTTTGGAACAGGGAGTGGGTTGGAAGCCCCTGGCCAGGAATCCCCATGTCTACGCGGTGCGCCTTACCGAGAAGATGGCCGATCCTTCGGTCCTGTTTCTGAGGACGGTGGAGGAGGCCCGGGAGATTTCATCGGAGCCCCCTGCCTCCACACCGTGAACGAGACTCCTCTCCAACCCCTCTCCCAGGGGGCCCCCGCCGCTTCCAGCCATCGATCCGGAGCCGAATCCAACCCCACCAGCACCGCATCCGGGTTGGCTCTTTGCAAGGCCATCCACCAGGAGGGGCCGGGCTGGGGAGGAAGCCAGGTGACCTGTCGAGTCCGCGTCCCGCACCACAGGGGGGCGGCGAAGACAAACTCGCCATTTCCCGGATCGGTGTAGGCCACCCGGGCGTCGGCAGGGAGCTCACGGCAGAGATACAAAAAGCCGTCCCGTTCCCCATGAACGCCATCCCAGGGGAAGCTGACGGCGACTCGGGGATCTCCTTGGGGGCCGTCCTGGGGCGAAGAGCCGGAGGGAAAGGGAAAGCGGGCATCCCACGCTCCCAGTGCTCCGAGCCCCAGCGCCAAGGCTCCCACCCCATTCACCAGACCGGGCCTTCGGATTTCCCATCTCCCCAGCAGGATTCCCAGGGCGGCCAGTCCCAATCCCCACAAGGGCAAGGCGTAACGGGCGATGTCGATACCGGGGAAGAGCAGGAGGCAGGGCAGGGAAGCCACCCCCAGGAGCCCGGGGCGACGATCCCTGAAAAGACCGATGATCACCCCCAGGACAGCCAGCAGAATCAAGGGAACCAGCGGCCCCAACCCGCCGGGACGCATGTCGTAGAGAACGGGTTCGGCCCGGAGATCCCCCCAGGATTTCCACAGACGCAGGGGCAGAGGCAGGTCCCAAAGCTCCCGAGGTCCGGCTCTCAGGAAGTGCTCTCCCTTCTCCACCCCCTCCGCCATCACCCTCCCCAGGAGCTTGATTTCGATGGGATGGAGAGGGTTTCCGTGCTCCAGCATGCGAGTCAGCCACGAGGGTCCTGCCACCGCCAACACCCCTGCGGAAAAAATGGAAACCAGCTTCAACCCGCCCCCTCTCCACGAAATCAGCAGCACCACACCCCCTCCTCCCAGCACCCACAGCACGGCAGAGGCCTTGCCAGCGGCGGCGTATCCCAGGGCCATTCCTCCCAGAAGGGTTCCTCCCGCTGTTCCCAGAGACACCAGGGAGAGCCCCGCCAGGCAAAACCCGGTCATCGTCAGGTCCACGTAGGCGGTTCCCACCTGGGCCAGGGCCACCGGTGCCAGGGGGAAGAGGCCTCCTGCCAATCGACCGGACGAAGCGGAGCCCCCGCAGCGACGCACCAGGCCCATCACCGCCAAGGCGCCGAGGAGGACAAAGGGGACCTGGGCCACGCTCAAGAACGTGTCATCCCCTCCCAGAGCCCACAGGAAGGCAGGAAACATCTCCAATCCCCGGGGAAGATCCCGCAGGGCAAACCAGGCGGCGTCGTCCGCTCGCAGATGCCCTTCCTGCACCGCCAGGAACGCCATGGGCAGGTGATAGGCCAGACCATCCCAGGAGGTCTCTCCCCGCTGAACCGCCCACCCGGCGATTCGAACCACCACCCCTGTGGAGAGGCAGCAAGCCATCAGGGAAATCACCGCCAACCCCTTGAAGGGGAACGGTTTTTCGAGGAACCCCCTTGGCTGTGGAGAGGGGGGGCGAGCCCAGATTCCCAAAGACACCAGCACCAGGAGAAGACCGGTCCCCCATCCCCAGGGGGACAGCCGATGCAGCCCTCCCAGCATCCAACCCACGCCCCCCACACTCAAGGCAGCCAGCGTCAGGCCCCCGGTGGTGGCGTCGGAAGGCTCCCATCCCCATCGCCCCATCAACCCCCTCCGCGCCAACAGCGCCAGAGACAAGGGAAGGCCCAGGGCCATGGCGTGGCCGACCCCGCTCACCCGCCCGGCCTCCCACCCAGACCGGTCGTTCTCCGGGGATCTCCCCAATGCCGCGATATCGCCTCCACCCGAGGGCTGCTCTTCAGGTCCAATTCATAGCGAATCATCTCCTTGCCGTAGAAGGAGAAGGCACTGGTGGACACAAACCCCCAGGAGGTGAGTTGGCGCCGAGCCCCTTCGTTGCTGGCCTCGGTGGTGATCTTCACCCGAGGGTGTCCACGAAAAAGCAGCTCATCGAACAACACCTTGTTCAGATGACCGGCGACCCGGGTCCCTCGCAGGTTGGGCTCCACGGCACAGAACAGGCTCTCCGCTCCTCCTCCCTGAATCCGGTCCCCGGAGCGGGAAAAGTAGCTGCCGGTGGTGAGCAGAAGCCTCAGGAGGGAGGGATCCCGCCTCAGTCCAGCCAGGGCCTTCCACGCCAGCCTTCCTCCTCGCTGACGAGCAAGATGGCGGAACAGGCGAGAAGGGTCTTCGGTGCCGGCGATGATCCCCCGCACCCAGTGGTCCTCTCGATAGGTAAACCCAATAAATCCAGGAGCTTCTGTCATCTGCTGATACAGATATTCCAGGAAATCTGTTCCCAACCGTGCCCACAGGCTGTCCCCCATTCCAGCGGCGTGCAGGCGGGCAGCCGGGGTGGCATCGGCGGCGGTCATGGGTTGGATTCGAGCCAACACTTCGGGGTCCACCGGAAATGGACGGGGAATGAATGGGGAGTGAGAAGTCATTTTTTCCAATGACTCAACCTCATGGCTTGACCCGCTGTTTCACCGCCATGGCGAAGGCCGGCTCCCCGATGCACCGGGCCTGAGCCGCCAGCAGATGACCGGTCCCCTCTTCCACGGTGGCAGAGGAGCTTTCCAGAATCAACCGGCGCGCCAGGGCATGGGCGGTGGGATGGAGGGGAAGCATCCTGCTCAACACCCGCTCCACCGCTTCATCTAATTCTCCCTCGGCGCAGACCTCCTCCAACATTCCCGCCTCCAGGGCCTCCCGAGGGGAAACCACGCCTCCCCCGAGAATCCAGCGCCGAGCCACTCCCATCCCTACATACCGGGCGAGCCGAAAGGTGGCCATCCCGGGAAGAAACCCCTGACGCAACTCGGGGAGCTGAAAGGAAGAACGGGAGGTGGTCACCCGAAAATCGCAGGCCAGAAGCAACTGAAAGCCACCGCCAATGGCCTCTCCGTCTACGGCTCCCACCGTCACCATGGAGAGCCTCTCCATCCGGGTGATGGCCTTCTCCCACTTATGAAAGCCTTGAATGTCAAAGGGGCGCCCCTGGAAATCTGCCAGTTCAATGCCCCGGCAGAAAACCCCATCTTGTCCTTGAATCACCAGGGCCCGAGCGGTGGTTTCGTCTTCCAACCGGTCGAGGGTGGCGGTCAATTGGGAGAGAAACAGGGGGGTGATGGCGGGCTGAAGGAGGGTGAGGGTGGCCACCTCCCCTCGTTGTTCCAGGCTCATGGCGACGGATGGGGAATTCACGGAACTCTCCGAAAAAAAAGCGAAACTACCATTGGAGGAGCGCGGTTTCGATGGTGGAGCCGGGCCCCATGGTGAGCATCACTCCCCGGTCCCCCGGTTCGACGCCCCCCTCCTCCACCAATCGGCGATAGGAGAACAAGAAGGAGGCGGAAGACAGGTTCCCGCAATCCCTCAGCACCGAGTGGGTGTGACGCACGTCGTGATCGGTAAGACCCAGGTTGTACTTGATGGAGTCGATGACCTTGCGTCCACCGGAATGGACGATCCAATGATCGATGTCCCGGAGGCGCAGGTGATGGCGGGAGAGGAGAGCAGACACCGGTTTCTCCACCCAGGCCCCCACCACGTAGGGAACGTCCCGGTCCAGAAAAAACGAGAAGCGGGAGCGGTCCTCGTCCCATTGGAAGCGCATGGCCTCCATGGCCTCGGGAATCACCTGGGAGGCAAACCCCAGAACCGCAGGATTGGGGAAGCGGGAACGGATGGGCCGGGTTCCCACCACCACTGCCGCCGCTCCGTCTCCAAACAGGGAGTTGACCACCGCCCCGTTCAAGGACCCATCCAGGACATAGGCCGCCGAACACACTTCGATGCACAGGAGCAGGGAAATGGAATTGGGATTGGCCTGGGCCTGCCAGGTGGTCACCTGCAAACCGTTGAGCCCGGCGTTGCACCCCATTCCCACCACGTCCTGACGATGAACATTCCGCCTCAGACCCAGCTCGGGGAGGAGGCGGGCGGACAGACCCGGGGTCAGAAAGCCGGTGGAGGTGACGCACACCACCTGATCCACCTGTTGAGGCTCCACTCCGGCGGCTTCCAGGGCCCGGTGGGCAGCAGGCACTCCGATTTCCCTGGCGCCGGCCAGGTGCTTTTCCAGGAGGACTCCTTGGGGCTCGTCGGGAACCTCGCCATCGGGACCGGGTTCTGGGAGATAGAGGTGGCGGGCCTCGATGTGGCCATCTCGAAAAAATCCAACGACTCTGGGATCTTGAGGCTTGAATCTCTCCAGCAGCTCCATTTGGGTGTAGCGACGAGGAGGGAGACAATCGCCGGTGCCCAGGAGGAGGGGCAGGTCACCGGGCACGGGAGTCCTCGTACACCGACCGACCGGTGAGCACCTTCCACACCGAAGAGGGGCGAGGGAAAAAGCGAGGAACCACCCGGCAATATTCGGCGTACTCCTCGGGCCAGAGTTGATGGAGAACAGGCTCCTGGCGCCATGCCTTCTCGAAGATGGACCCTGCCACCAGGAGGGGACACACCAGGAGGAGGAAGCCGGGGGTCTGCACCGCCAGGCCCACTCCCATGACGCCGGCCAGCTTCCCCCACACCGAGGGGTTTCGCATGAGCTGATAGGGACCGTCCTTGACGAGCTTCTGGGTGCGTCCCAGGAAGGGGGCTGGGCTGCCTCCCGCGTCATGGACCAGATAGGAGTAGCACCACCCCACCCAGAGGAGCCCCAGGGCCTCGGCCACCGCACACCCCAGCCAGTTCCAAGGAGGGAGAGGCCAGGGGGACAGTCCCAACGCCCGATCCACTCGGGTGCCCACCCATACCAACAGGGCGGTGAGGGGAAAGAGGATGGGGATGTAGACCAGACCCACCATGCGGTAGATGGAGGGCTGGAAGGGGAGGGAGAGGATGGCCTGCCAGCGGCCCCCAGGGGTAGAGGATGACGATTGGGAGGGGGTGAGGGAGGGCAAGGGACCTCAGGGGCGGTGGCGAGGGGATGGTAGCATTCCTGGAGGGGGAGCGGCTTCTTCTCCTGGGGCCCCCTCCGTGTGCCAGCGCAGTCTTCTCTGGAAATCGATCCGGGATGCCGATTTCTCTTGACACCCTTGCACCTGCCGGTCCAGCTTCCACCTCAGAAGTTGCCAGGGGCTCCCCACCACCAGGGGCTCCCCACCACCAGGGGCTCCCCACCACCAGGGGCTCCCCCAAGGAGTTCCCGATGTTCACCGTTCAGTTCATGCCCCGCATGAGGCTCATCAGCAAAAACGACGGGTCTGCTGCCGTATACACCTTCATCCTGGAGGGTCCGTTGGGGAAGGAGGCTCAGGATCTGCTGGCCGGTGTGGATGTGGAGAGTCGAGAACCCAACACCAAGCTCCTGGTGAAGATCAAGAATCGACCGTCGGTCCTGGCCAACTGGGCAGAGTATGGCCCGACCAGTGGCACGCCAGGGATCATCAACAACGCCACCAGCGATACGGGGCTGATCTCCGGGTATCTCCTCGCCAACACCTATGGCCCTTGTCACGACCTGCTGATGGTGGTCGTGGAGATCAGCGCCTACGCCGGGGTGACCACCCAGGTGGGGATGACGGCGGCGGGATGGCTCTCGGCGAAACCCTATTGAGTGGGGGAGTCATGAACCCGGTGAGGTGGTTCTTCGTTTGGGCCCTGGCCCTCTCCGCCTGCACCACCCGGATCCCCCCGGACGAGGATGTGC
>CAYRTW010000014.1:0-41014 GCA_964426935.1 uncultured Rickettsiales bacterium | reverse complement strand
GACGAGGTTCAGTAAAAAGTGCTCCCAGGTGTCTCAAATTCGTTGACAGGTTCCGACGCGACGACGATGGCTGGACTCCACTGCACGCAGCGGTCCAAGCGTGGTCTCCTTCGATTTGCATTGCGTTGTTGGACGCCGGAGCCCTTGTCGACAGTCAAGACGTTCACGGCAACACGCCCCTTTCAAGGGCCGCTTTCGATTCGAATGGGCGCGGCGAGATCATCAAGATTCTTCGCGACCGTGGCGCGGACCCCTTCTTGAAGAACCGCCACGGCGTATCACCCGTTAAGCTGGCGCGCACGATTGCGAACTACGACGTCCGGCAGTTCTTTGCGGACCTGCCCGATCTCGACGGTGGGTGACAGCGCTGCCTAACCGGCCGTTGCAGCGGACGAACGCATCGGGCGGTCGCTGGCGCGACCTTCCTCTTGCGTTCGCCGCTGAACGGCATCAACGTTAGGTTGCTTTACACCGTACAGACAGGAGTAGCTGCAGATGCTGGTCTTCAACGCTGAGTTCCCCGCCACTCCGGGAAAGTCGGCTCCAGATGTACTCAACGTCGCCAGAACCTGGCTGTCAGGAGGCCCATCTTATCCATGGCACTCTCCAGCCGACATTCCGCCCGCCGGTGAGGACATCGTCGAAATCAACCGTGATGGACACGTCGTCGCAATTGCTGATGCTTCGGATGGACTTCGTCGAATTGCGGGGTTGCGGCACCACTGGAACGAGAACGGGCTCCGAGCTTGGACTACGGAGATCGTGGGCTGCGAAGACCAAGCCGGCCTTTGGGTCTCCGTGAAACTGTACTGCGATGTGCTGAGCACTGGCCTTGAACCCCCTGTTCCAAAGAAGCCCCACATCATCAAGCAGCTCTTCGAAGCTCTCGGTGGCGGACCGGACGGTCCGTTTGTCGTCCAAGATCGACCACACTTCTTGCCGGCCTCCGCCCTTGATACTGCCGAAGCCATCGTCCGCGGCCAGTGCGATTCTCGGCTGCCAATTGTCTACGTCAGTTCAGGGTTCTCCGGCTATCCATTTCTCGACGTCGACACAGCGGCAAAGTGGCTGTCGGGGATCGCGCACGTTGTTGTCGAGCCAGATCGGCGCTTCTCGTTAAGCTTGGCAACGCGCGTGAATGGTCAGAACGTCTACGGCGGAGCCGTTGGGCTGTACTGGCCTCGCGGCGGAGGCAAGCCTGATCGCTTCATGCCATGGGACTTTCCAACTTCAAAGGAGATGGCGCTCGACCTCCAGTCCGAACTCAGAGATGCGTGGCTCTACGTCCAGAGCGGACATTCGTGTGCATGGTCGGATTTGCGGGAACTGGTAGCCAGGAAGCGAATTGAGGTGTTGCGTGAGAGCCACAGCACGGCAATCGACGAGTACTCGCGCGCATTCGACGAGGAGAATCGGGCGCTAAAGGAGCGCGCTTTCCAGTTGGAGAGTCAATTGGAGCACCTGCGTTCTTCGCTCCAGGCGATGCAGAGTCGTGCGGGAGACAGCCGACGCCGGCTACTGGCAACGGGTGCCGAGCAGGACCTTTACCCTGGCGAGATTTCCGATGCGGTGGTCAGCACACTGAACGAGGCCCAAGCCAACTGCACTGCTGGGTCACGACGGCAGGCCATTCTGGCAGACTTAGTCGCGGCCAACCGAGTGTCCGAAAGACGCGGCCAGGTCGAAGCAGCGGTCCGTTCTACTCTCGCCAATAGGGACAGACTCGGAGCGACCGAGTTTCAGGCCCTGACCGCCGTCGGTTTCGCGGTCGACGACACAGGGCGGCATCCAAAGGCGGTTTTTGCAGATGACCAGCGCTATGGATTCACGCTGTTCAAGACCGCCAGTGATCATCGGGCTGGCCAGAACCTGGTCAGTGAGATCCTGAAAAAGTTGTTCAAACCATAGCCGCGATACCGCAACCTAACTCGGCATGCAGCCGACAGCGGCGCGTGTCAGAATGGGCGCCGCTGCGGCTGATGCCCAGCGTTAGACGCACAGACGCAGGCACGAGGAACCACAAATGGCGACGATGCCAGTAGAGGTAGTGCGAATCGGCGAGGTCCCGCGGGCGAGCGTCTCCCGCGCTATCGCGCTTGCGAACGCATCACAATCCGCCTTCCGCTTTATCGAGCTGCCGAGCGAGGATGCGGGGCCGTTCGCAATGCATGCCTACCACAACGCAAGCGCCAAGCAGGTCTTGGACATGATGGAAGATGCGCGTGGTGCCCTGCGCGGATACCATCCGTTCATCATCGCCCTCATAGACGCGAACCTTGACGGCGAAAAGTACAACAACCTCTTCGGATCCCATCGTGCCGAAAAAGGGCTCGCTGTCGCCACGATAGCGAATGTGCCGAACATCATCGTGCCAGCCGACCGCCTGCACGCCTACTTTCTCTACTACCTGGCGCGATACGGCCTGAGCTTCCTCGCGCCCCAGCACCGCAACCACAACGACAGTCGCTCCTGCGTGTTCGACCGCAAGGTCCAGAAGACAGACTTGTTGAAGAGCATGAGGGCGCGCGCGTTGTGTGACACCTGTCGCGACCAACTCCTCTCAAACGCTTCCAGCATGTCCCACCGGCAGTTCCAGGCCATCGAAGGCATCTTCGCGACGGCCAACGAGCAGTACAGGGCGGGTTCCACCTCCGAGAAGCCGAGGGTCTTTGTCGGGTCCTCAAGTGAGGGACTAGCGATCGCCAACAAGGTGCAGGAGCTGCTTGCAGACGACGCGACAGTAGTCGTCTGGAACCAAGGCACCGTGTTCGGTCTGGGCAGTGCCACTCTGGAGGCCCTGGAACAGGCAGTACTCGACTACGACTTCGCTGTGTTCGTCTTCACACCGGATGATGAGCTCCACACGAGAGGTGAGTCGAAGCCGGTCGCGCGAGATAACGTCGTGTTTGAACTCGGCTTGTTCGCCGGAAAACTGGGGAGAACAAGGGCCGTCGTTCTTAATCCCGGAAGCGGCGCGGTCGCGCTGCCAAGTGACCTCCTTGGGATCACGACAGCGAGTTACGATGCGAGGGAAAAGAACGTGGCGGCCAGTCTGGGGCCGCCCTGTAACAGGATACGAAATGCGTCCGAACTCAATGCGAGCGGGGCGTCTAACAACAGCATGCAGCGGACGGCGCTTCGCGCCGCCGCTGATGCTGAGCGTTCGGCGGAAAGAGAGCACTCCCGTCTGGCTCACCTCCGCGTCTCTATGGTCAGACGCCCTCAGCAGACGCATGCAGACTCAGTCCCAGCGCGCTGACCACCCGCAGAATCGTGGCGAAATCGGGGCTCCGATCGCCGGACAGGGCCTTGTAGAGGCTCTCGCGGGAAAGGCCCGCATCGCGCGCCACCTGCGCCATGCCCTTCGCACGGGCGATGTCGCCCAGTGCTTTCGCGACAAATGCCGCGTCTCCGTTCGCCTCCGCCAGCGACGCCTCGAGATACGCAGCCATCTCCTCAGGTGTCCTCAGGTGCTCTGCCACGTCGAATCGAGTCGTCTGGGTCTTCTTCATCGTCGACTCCTACAAGCCTTCGGCCAGCTTAATTGCGCCCTTGATATCCGCGTCTTGCGTTTTCTTCGTCCCGCCGCCCAGAAGAATGACAACTTGTCGGCCTACTTTCGTGAAGTAGACGCGGTACCCTGGGCCGTAGTCGATGCGCAAGTTCCGAGACGCCGTCACCAACGGGTTTGACGTCGCCTGGATTTCCGGCGGCCAAGCGTTCGATCCGGACCAGCACTCGCGCCCGTGCACGCACGTCGTCGAGGCCGTCAAGCCATGCGACAAACGCCTCGGTCTTCCGGATCTCGTTCACCGCAGCACTGTAGCCCCACGGCTACGGTTTGTCAAGAAGACCGTCCACGCGCCGGAAACCGCCGGGGTGTTCTCGGCCTACCTTGCGAACCCAGGAGTGGCCTCGCCCCGAGTGGGACCCCACTCGCGAACTCCCGTAGACTGTTTCGGTGGTATCAACCATAGCTAATCAACCATAGCTGAAGGAGACGACAATGAGCAACGGTGGCAAAGGTGGTGGTGGCGGTGGCGGCGGCGGTGGTGGCAAAGGCGGTGGCAGCCAGGGCGGCGGCCGCCCGGCCAACGCGCCCAGCACGACGGGAAACCGGTCCGGTGGCGGCCGAGGGAACAACCCTTCGAAGTAGACCGAGGAATCATGCGACCGTCGGCCACACGCCAGATCACGCGAATAGCGTCGGGGACGCACGCCTTCGCTTTGAAGGACGCTTCCGCCGAACAAGGGCTTGCAGGACGACGGTCGCCCTTCCTCGCTTCGCTCGGGCGGGCGCCCGCGCCTGAAGCCCGAGACGTTCGTTAGGGCGACCACAACCGCCGTGGTACTCGGAGAGACGCGATGACCGAACAGATTCTGCAGATCCCGCTTACGAAGCTTCGGGTGTCGACCTCTAATACTCGCAAGGACATTGACGCGGGTCAGGAGGACGCCAGCGTCTCCGGACTTGCGCAATCCATTCGCGAGCGCGGGCTTCTGAATCCGATCTCGGTTCGCTCGCTTACGGATGGTTCCTACGAAATCCTTGCGGGTCCGCGCCGCTTCCTCGCCTGCAAGCTGCTTGGCACGACCGCCGTTCCGGGGATCGTCAGGGCTGTGACTGGCGATGTGGGCGCGGTGGCGCTCTCGCTGATCGAAAACGTGCATCGCGCGGACATGCACCCGCTCGACAAGGCGGAGGCTTGCCGCCAACTTCGCGATCAGTATCAGGGCAACCTTCCCGGTTGCCGAACAGCTATCGCCCCGAGGTGGTGGCGGTGAACCGAAAGCACCGGGGTCGGGCCCGCCAACTCGTCGGTCAATCCCTGCGGGACGCCGAGAAGGGCCTCAAGCGCCGGGTGCTTGATGTCGAGTGCCGGTTCCGGGTCAAGGTGCGGGCCTACGGCAAGGAGAAGGGGCGGGGGTTCGACCACCCGTTCCGGGTCGTCGGCCTGTGGAACCCCGAGGCGAAGGCGTACCACTTCTACGTCATCAACATCCCCCAGAGCCGCATCCCCGCAGAGCACGTCGGCGACGTCTACCGTCTCCGGTGGGAAGTGGAGACCTTCTACAAGCTCGCGAAGGGTGCGCTCGGCCTCGGAGAGATCGATACTTCGAAGCCGCACATCGTCAGGACCCTGGTTCGGGCCGCCCTGGTCCGGGCCACCCTCGCCATGCGGGCGAAGTGCCTCGCCGAGCGCAATGCCCCCAAGGGGCGGTGGATCAACCCCCAGCAGTGGGTCCGAGTCTGGCGCGAGCTCCTCGTTCACCTCTGCGGAATCGCCCTGCGGGGCCTCCGTCTTGCCGTGAACTTCTCCTGGCGCCACCTCGCCCTGCTCGCCCTCGACCCGAACGTGAAGTGGATCCCGATCCGAAGACGGTACGGACAGCCCCTCCCCACCGGCTGGTAACCCGTGAACCTGTATAAGAAATTCTTATCAACCGATCACGAATGCCCCTCGGCTCTTCTCCGTGGGGTCTGAGCCACAGCAAGCAGGCAGGTCGGGATGCACTTCGGTCCCCTCGGCGTCTTGGCGTCTCTGTGCCTTGGCGGTGTTCATGAAAAAGTCCAACCCCCGCTCCTGCTTGGGCTCCAACCAGACAGGCAGAGAATGACCGCTCCAGGGAACCGGATTTTCCCATCCTACACCGGGGAAGAGCCACCGTGCCGGGGCACGGGGAGGCTTCCCAGCACCAGGGTTGAATCCCCGAACTCATGGGCTAGATATTCCTGCTCCACCGCATGTTGCCAGGCCTCCAGGAGGAGCTTTCGGGGTGCAAAGGCTTGTATCAATCGAAAATGACTCTCTCCAGGATCGTGCATCAGGGTGAGCACACCGTCCACCACCTGGGGAATGAAGTCACCATCCATCACCAGATCGGTCTCCCCCTCTCCAGCGACCCGGAGTCCCCCATGGGCCTGAGCCCCTCCCTCCAGGGCCCTCACCGTGGAGGTCCCCACCGCGATCACCCTGCCTCTCCGGCTTCGGGCCTCCGCCACCGCCTGCACCGTCGCTTCGGGGATGTGGTAGCGCTCGGGAAGGGGAAGAAGGGAGTCCAGCCCCTCGTCTCCGGTGGCGGACAGGCCAGCGGCGTGGGTCACCGAGGCCATCCTCACTCCCCTTCTCCTCAGGCCCAGCAGGAGGGAGCCGGACAGGGGCCTCCCCGCTGACGGCATCTCCACCGCCCAGGGAGGCCCACCGTAGGAGGTCTGCACCGCTTCCAGGGGCAGATCTCCCCCCAGATAGGAGTATTGAACCGGCCGACCCTGGGCATACAAGGAGGTCCATAGGGGCTCGCCCTCCTGGTTGAAAGTCAATTCCACCAGCCGCTCCGACCGGGGATCCACTTCTTCCACCCTCGCCTCCAGGTTCCCCCCCAGGAAAAGCCTCTCCCCCTTCTTCAAGGGAGGCGGGGGAGGACGGTGCTCAGTGGGGGTTCGCCAGTCCCCGCTTCCGAACAGGACGGCCTGCCAGACGGGCGAGACTCCACGACGGGCCAGCAGACGGACTTCCACCTCTTCCCCGCAGGAGGAGAGAGCCTTCAAGGAGGCGGGAAGGGTGCTGGAGTCGTTGACCACCAGCAGATCCCCCCTGTTCAACAGCACAGTGAGATCCCCAATGCCGCCATCGACCCACTGTTCCTTCACCGGATCAATCCACAGCAGGCGGCTGGACGCCGGGTCGGATCGCCCCCAGGTGGCCGCCTTCATGGTGGGGGGAGGAGGCGTTTCTGAAGGCGGGGGTGGGACGGAGGCGGTGGGTCTCCCCTGGTCAGGCCACGCTTGAATCATGACAACACCTCCCTACCTGCGGTGGTCACCCGGCTTCCAGAAGGAGCCCGGGTGGGATCGGTGATGAGACGAAGGATGTGGAGGGCCACCTGAGCCGGATCCCCCAGGGAGGCGGGATCGGCGTAGGGAAGGGCGTCCCGGTGCATGGTGGTGTTCATTTCTCCCGGATCCACCGCGAAGAACCGCACCCCCGTCCCCTCCAATTCAGCGGCCCAGACTCGGGACAGATGATCCAAGGCGGCCTTGGAGGCGGAATAAACCCCCCACTGGGGGTAGGCCTCTACGGCGGCGTCGGAGCTGATGCTCACCACCACACCTCGACCTCGCAACAGCATCGATCCCGCCACCGCCCGGGTCAGGCGAAAGGGGCCCAGGACATTGACCTGAAACACCCGATCCGCCTGTTCAGGAGGGGTGTCCAGGAGGAGGGGCATGGGCAGGGGCCCCAGGGTGGAGGCGTTGTGAATCAGCAGATCCACCGGGCCCATGAGGGCGGCAGCCTCCCCGGCGACGATTCGGGCGGAGTCTGCCTCTCCCACGTCGGCGACGATTCCCCAGGCCCGACCTCCCCCGACGCGGATTTCCGCGACCACCTCGTCCAATTCCTCCCGGTGGCGGGCCGTTCCCACCACCGAGGCTCCCCGCCCTGCCAGTTCCCGCATCAGCGCTCGCCCCAGGCCCCGGCTGGCACCGGTGATCAGGGCGGTTGTTCCTTGAATTTGCATCGCTTCTCCTGTGTTCCCCACCCCTCGGTCTGGAGGAAAGGTAGAGTCGCGCTGCTTGTTCATCGTCGTTCTTGCCCACCTATTGGCAAATGGTCCATTCTTTGACCATGGATGGCTCACCGGCCCAGCACCTGGCTCGAAACGTTCGTCTGCTTCGGGAGGCCCGGGGGCTGACCCAGGAGCAGCTCTCTCGCCTGTCGGGGGTCCCCCGGGCTACCTGGGCCAACCTGGAATCGGGGACGGCCAATCCCACTCTGGGGGCCCTGCTGAAGGTGGCCTCGGCCCTGCAGGTCACCGTGGAGGAACTGGTCAGTCCACCCCGGGCCACGGGCCGGCATCACCCCTCCTCCTCCCTGCCGGTCAAGAATCGAAGCGGGGTCCAGGTCCGCACCGTGCTCCCCGAGGCGACCCCCGGGCTTCAGTTTGAGCGGTTGGAGATGCCGCCAGGAGCGGTCCTGCGAGGGACCCCTCACACCCCGGGAACTCGGGAATATCTGACGTGTGAGTCAGGAGAGGTGGAACTCACCGCCACCGGCCACACCTTTCGTCTGGAACCGGGGGACGTGGTGGTGTTCCGGGGAGACCAGAATCACTCCTACCGGAATCCGGGAACCACGCTGGCGGTGGCCTACAGCGTGGTGGCCATCGCCCCGGGAGCCACTTCCGGATGAGATGGGAGATCGCTTTTTTTGAGATAGGAAATAAATTGTTTTTGTATACAAGGAGTCGTTCACGATGAAACACATCGCCTTGCTGCGGGCCATCAACGTGGGAGGAAACAACAAGCTTCCCATGGCCGACCTGGTGGCTCTGTTTCGAGATCTCCACTGCACCGAGGTCTCCTCCTATATCCAGAGCGGAAACGTGGTGTATCGACCGCCCGCGTCGGAGGAAAGGGGGATGGGAGAGGCGGTGGCAGAGGAAATCTTCCGGCGCTTCGGACTCCGAGTTCCGGTAGTGACCCGCACCGCTGAAGAGATGAACTCCCTTTCCCAGTCCAACCCCTTCCTGGTGGAGGGAGAGGACGGAAGCTGTCTTCATGTGGCTTTCTTGAAGGATTTTCCGTCGTCGTCGTCGGTGGCCTCCTTGGACCCTCAGCGCTCTCCTCCTGACGAATTTCGTGTAGTGGGTCGGGAGGTATACCTGCGTTTTCCCGCAGGAGTGGGGCGCACCCGACTCACCAACGAGTATCTGGATTCCCGCCTCAAGACCGTCAGTACGCTGAGGAACTGGAGAACGGTGCTGACGTTGAGGGACATGGCTGGGAAGCCTTGAAGAGTGTTTTCAGCCATTTCTTGGCGATGAGAGAGTGTTGATGGAGAAGATTATTTCTGGGTAACCGTTCAGGTAGTCCCCCACTCCGATGCAACCCAGGCACAACGGCCCCGATTTGCTCGCCTTGTTGACTCGCCGCCAAGGGGGTACGCATCCAGCGTGCAACGGCGCCAAGATTTCAGGCGGAAGGGGGGAATCCCCCCGACCTGACCCCCACAGCCGTCCAAAAGATCCGGCAAACGGAAACACTTGGGGAAGGCCATTTTCCCTTGGCGCCTTGGCGAGGTTCATGAAAAAGTGTGGAAACCATTCCAACGTCAGGTCCAGCCACACAGACGGGACTGCCTGAACGCATACATTTCTGGAGTTGTGAACTGCCCGAACGGTCACCACAAAAAAACATCCCCTTCACTCCACAGGGCACAGCTTTCCTGCATACAGGCCGGAATTATTGCTCTCAGAACACTCGCTGATCACCCCCGTCCCCGTCCCGTCATCGTCCACTTCGACGCGAAGCTGCACGATTCCAGTCAGATCCGCTGAATCCACCACCATGACCTGTCCGGGGCTGGTGAATCCAAGGGGAATGGCCTCGGCGAGGAGGGAGGTGACCAGAAGGCGGGAGGTTCCCCCCTCTTCCTCCCCGTACAAGGCCAGGAGGGCGCCAGCAGGGGCTTCTTCCAAGCCGCGATTGCGGACCCTCACTGTCACCTTCAGGATTCCCTCGCGGCACTCGTCCACGCACACCGACAGGATCTGGGCCTCCAGGTCCTGGGTCAGGCTCCCCTCTCCCACGGCCAGGCCGGAGTGCCAGGTGTTGGAATCCACGAAAGAAGGGATGGCCTCTTCGGGAACGCTCAGATCGTCGTTGATGTTGCTGATCCCGTAGGCGTGTTGATTCCACAAGGCTCGGGCAGGAATCCACAGCCCCTCCGGATCTCCATATACAGAAATGGCCGAGGAATATCCGTTGTGACACACCACGATCTCGGCCTGGTCGTCTCCGTCCACATCGGCGATGACCGGATAATCGAACATGGTGTTGGAGGTGTGGTCATGGGTGGAGAACACCACATCGCCGGTTGGACCATCCAAGGCCAGCACCTCGACCTCGTCTTCATACACCACCTCAGGCCGTCCATCCCCACCGAAGTCAAAGATGGACGCCCCGGTGGCCCCCGACTCGTCGATCACCGGGATGTCCCACAGGGCGCTGCCATCCCGGTGCAAGGCGTACAGGCGGTTGGCTCCGGCAAACACGATTTCGGGGAGGCCGTCCATGTCCAGATCCCCAATGGCGGGGGAGGTCAAAGTGGAGTTGGCGTCGTATTGGGTGGGCCCCCACAGGTAGGTGCCGTCGTGGTTGTGGACGTGGATGAGGTTGCTGGAAACCACCACGAACTCCCCCTCCGGGTCATCATCCAGGTTTCCCACCGAGACGAAGCCGTCCCTTACCGATCCGTCGTACCACAGCACGTTCCCGTCCGGCCCATATATGGAGTTTCCGGCGATGACCTCTTCGGTGCCGTCCAGGTCCAGATCCGCCACCGCCGGGATGGCTCCCTCCAGCCCGCTGGTGCCGTTGCCAAAGGTCCCCACCCCTCGGGTGGTTCCGTCGGGGTGAAGGATTACCCGTCCCACGATGATTTCGGGGGACCCGTCGTGGTCCATGTCGGAGACGATGACCCCGGTGGCGTACTCAAAGTCATCCCCCACAAAGTGGGCCGACTCCCACAACTCCTCCCCGTCGGCGGACCAGGCCACCACGGTGTAGTCCCCGGTGCCGAAGAAGATGGAGGTGGCGTATTCCCGGACTCCCACGATCTCCCCCTGTCCGTCCCCATCCAGATCCGCCAGGGCGGGAGAGGCACCAAAGCCCAGATCGGCGGTGCCGTCGCTCCATTGCACCGTGCCATCCTCGCCGTTCAGCACCACCAGGGTTCCCGGGGCGCTGAACAGGGAGGTGTTGTTGAACACCACCTCGGCGCTCCCGTCTCCGTCCAGATCCCCCACCACGGGCAAGGACAGGCAGCCGTCGAATCCCCCGTACTCCCACTCCACGATGGGGGTGAAGGAGGAGGACGGGTTGTTGGGGACGCACTCATCCCCAGCGCTCACCTCTTCGGCGGGCCACTTTTCCTCGGGGCATTGGGGAGTCACGTCGTCGTCTGGAGGGGGAGTGGCGTCGTCGTCGGGGGGATTCTGCTCGTCCTCCCCACCGCTCAAGAGGTAATCGCTGCAGGCGGTCAAGGGGACCAGGAGGGGAAGGAGGGCGGGAATGAAGCGGTGTGGGGACATGGGCTTCTCAATGGGGGCGCGTTGGCGGCGCAGGCTCACCCCGTGCTTCGTCTGTACTATGGGAACCCGGCAGGTCACAAGGGAGGAATGTCCAGGTGACCCTGGCTGCCCCCGTCTTCCCAGACGATGGAACCCCCCGTCGTTGACGGGGGATCGGGCCTTGGGCACCATGGGGGGCCCCCGGGAGGGCCGGCTCGGGGTGACTTTTTAATCTCCGGCACTTCCAGAAGACTGCATGGACCTTTCCTTCCTCAGCGATCCTGCCGCCTGGATCAGCTTTGCCACCCTCACCGCCCTGGAGATCGTCCTGGGCATCGACAACATCGTCTTCATCTCCATCCTCTCCGCCAAACTCCCCAAGGAACAGGAGGCCAAGGGGCGTCAGGTGGGGCTGGCCCTGGCCCTCCTGACCCGCCTCCTGTTGCTGCTGACCATCTCCTGGGTGATGGGACTGACGGCGCCGTGGTTCTCGGTTCTGGGCAAGACGTTTTCGGGGAGGGATCTGATCCTTTTGGTAGGAGGAATGTTCCTCATCGCCAAGGCCACCCACGAGATCCATTCCAAGCTGGAGGTGGAGGACCGGGACGAGCTTTCCGGAGTCAAGAGGGCTTCCTTTGCGGTGGTCATCGTCCAGATCATGGTCTTGGACATCGTGTTCTCCCTGGATTCGGTGATCACCGCTGTGGGGATGGCCAGTCACGTACCCATCATGGTGGCGGCCATGGTGACGGCGGTGGTGGTGATGTTGATGTTTGCCGGGATGGTGTCGGACTTCGTCAATCGGCATCCCTCCATGAAGATCCTGGCCTTGAGCTTCCTCCTCCTCATCGGGGTGATGCTGGTGGCGGAGGGCATGGGTCAGCACATCGAGAAGGGCTATATCTACTTCGCCCTGGCGTTCTCACTGGGGGTGGAGCTCATCAACCTCAGGCTGCGGAAGACCCAGGAGAAGCCGGTACAGCTCCATCAACCCTACGTGGAGGCAGATAACCCGCCTGTTGACGTGGGCAATGGCTGACCTCCGTTTCTCTTGAGGAGCTTCCCCCTGGAAGGAAAACCGCATGGACCCTGCCTCTCCCCTTTCCCTCGCCGAATCCACCCTGAGGGCGCACGCCTTCACCTTTCCCGAGGTCACCGAAGACTTTCCCTGGGGAGAGAGGGCCATCAAGGTGAAGGGCAAGGTGTTTGTGTTCATGTACCGGGGGGAAGATTCCCTGAGCCTTTCCTGCAAGCTGCCTGGGTCCTGTGGGGTGGCCCTGATGTTCCCCTTTGCCAAACCCACCGGCTACGGCCTGGGCAAGTCGGGATGGGTGAGCGCCCGCTTCGGGAGTGAGGACGAGGTGCCGGTGGAGATGCTCTCCGAGTGGATCGAGGAGAGCTACCGGGCGGTGGCCCCCAAGACCCTGGTGAAGAGACTGCCCCCCTCGTTGTGACTCCCGGGGAGACTCCCCTTAGTCGTTCCGAAGCACCTGGAGGGGACTCTCTCCCCACACTCCCCACAAGGAAATCATCCCCACCAGGAGGGTGGCCAGGGCGGTGAGCAGGGGCCCCAGCAGGAGGATGGCAGGGTGAAGGTGAAAGGGCAGATCCAGCACCTGGGTCAGCAGGGCGAAGGCGATTCCTCCCCCCGCTCCCGTCCCTACCGTTCCCGCCAGGAATCCCAGGATTCCCCATTCCCAGGCCAGCACCCCCAACAGGATCCAACGGGTGGCTCCCAGGGTCTTCAACAGGGCCATTTCCCGTAGCCGCTGAAACCTCCCCGACGCCAGGGCTCCCGCCAGGATGACCAGCCCCGCCCCAATGGTGGAGGCGGCCAGCACCCGGATCACCTGGGACACCCGGTCCACCACCGCCTGGACCCGTTGGATCGTTTCCCGGGTCTGGATCGCTGTCACCCCGGGGAGCCTTCTCACCACCGCTTCCTGAAGGGCCAGTCGGGCCTCTTCGCCTTCCCCCGCCTGGACGGTGGACACCCAGGTGGCCGGGGCCTCCTGAAACGCCTTCCTGGTGCCGATGAAGAAGAAATTGGTCTGGATGCGGGCCCAGTCCACGGAGCGAATGGAGAGGACTCGGGTGGGCACTTCCACCCCTTGAATGTCGAACACCACCTCTGAGCCGGGGCTCAACTGCAGTTGATGGGCAAGGTCCTCCTCCACCGAGATCCAGGACTCGGCGGCGGATTCCTCGGCCGTCCACCATTTCCCCGTCACCACTGCGTTTCCCGGGGGCAGATCGTCCCTGAAGGTGTTGGCAAATTCACGGGTCAGGAAGCGCTCCTCCGCTTCGTCCTCGAACGCCATGTCTTTGACCGCCCGCCCGTCGATGCGCTTCAGCCTTGCCTGGACCAGGGGAAGGATCTCCATGCGGGAGCTGGCCCCCTGGGAGGCAACAATGGCGCGGAAATCCTCCACTTGTGCCGGTTGGATGTTGATGAAGAAGTAGTCGGGGGCCCAGGACTGGCGAGGTCCGGAAACCCCGCTCAACAGGTTGACCTGAAGGAGGTGAACGACGGCAATGGCGGCCACCCCCAGACCCAGCGAGATCACCACCCAGGAGGTCTGAGCCCCGGGACGATGCAGCCCGGACAGGCCGTGGCGAAGGAGGAACCACCGGGGAGGAGGCAGGCGCCGCGCTCCCCACAGGAGCAGGCGGGTGGAAATCCACAGAAGAATCACCGCTCCCCCCATTCCACCCAGAAACCAGGCTCCCATCTCCCCGGAGCCGGCCAGCCACCCCGCCACCCCCAGGAGACACAGGCCGAGAACGGCGGTGGCCAGTCCCAGGGAGAGGCGGTCGGCGGCGGGGAGGGGTCCGTCCTCGCGGCGCAGGACGCGGGAGGGAGAAATGCCCCGGATGGACAGGAGGGGAAAGAGAGAGGACAGGAGCCCTGAGGCCAACCCCAGGATTCCCCCCTGCAAGGCGGCTGCCGGGGAAAAGCTCAAATCCACGTCCCCGGGAATCACCCTTCCGATCACCTGGGCCAGCGCCACCTGACTCATCGCCCCCAACAGGATTCCCAGAAGGCTTCCCAGGGCGGCGAGGCCCATGGCGTGGAGGAGGTAGACCCGGGTGACGGTGGCGGAGGTGGCTCCCAGAACCTTCAGCACCGCGATGGAATCCCGCTGCCGGAACAGAAGAACCCTCAGGCTTTGGGCCACTCCCACTCCCCCCAGGAGGAGGGTGGTGAGGGTGGTGAGGGACAGAAAGCTCCCCATCCCGGAGAGGAAGGAGCGGAGCCCCGGTTGGGCCTGGGCGTAGGTTCGCACCGAGGTCCGGCCTTCATCCACCCTGGCCAGGAGAGAGTCCCGCACCGTTTCCGGAGAGAGCCCCTCGGGGAGGGCCAGGAGGGAGCGAAAGCGGACCCGGCTGCCGGGCACCAGCAGGCCCGCCTCCTTTGCCGACGGCATGGAAAGAAACACCCGGGGCCCCAGGCTGAAGGGGCCGCTGGCCCGGTCGGGTTCGAATTTCACCACTCCCACCACCGGAAAGGTGCCGGTGCCCAGGCGAAGAGAGCCCCCCACCGAGAGCTCCAGCTTGTGGAGGAGGGTGGGCTCCACCACCACTCCCCGGGTCAGAAGGTGGGTCAGGGGGAGGGGAGGGTCCAGTTCCAAGGCTCCATAGAAGGGATAGGCCCCCACCACCGCCTTGATCTCCACCACCGAGGAAAGGGAGGCCCCCTCCGAAGCCGCCATGGAGGTGAACTCGGCGGTGAGGGCCTCCCGGACTCCCTTCCTCTGCCAGGAATCGATCCCTTCCCGGGCGGAGGCATCCAGGGGGACCCCCGATTCCACCACCACATCGGCGCTGGCGAGGGAGCGGGCGTCCCGGGCCACTGCGTTTCCTACGTTGTGAGCAAAGGAGGAGATGGCGGTGAGGGCCGCCACTCCAATGGCGACGCAGGCCACCAGGAACGCGGAGAGGCCGGGGGCACGCCTCACCTCCCGAAGAGCCATGCGAAGGGCGAAGGGAAAATCGCTCATGGACGGGAGAGGTCCGACCCGATGCGGCCGTCCTTCAAGGTCACCACCCGATCCGCCCGGGAGGCCAGGGAGGCGTCATGGGTCACCATCACCACCGTGGTCCCCAGGCGGCGGCGCATCTCCTGGAGGAGGCTCAGGACCTGCTCCCCGTTGGCGCTGTCCAGGTTTCCGGTGGGCTCATCGGCCAGGAGGAGGGGAGGTTCGGGGGCAAAGGCCCGGGCCAGGGCCACCCTCTGCTGCTCTCCTCCAGAAAGCTGGGCAGGAAGGTGCCGGGCCCGATCCCCCAGGCCCATCTTCTCCAAGAGGGAGGAGGCCCGGGACTTGTAGTCAGCAATTCCTTGAAGTTCCAAGGGAATTCCCACGTTTTCCAGGGCGGTGAGACCGGGGAGGAGCTGAAAGGATTGAAAGACAAACCCCACGGTCCGGCCCCGAACCCGGGCCAACTCATCTTCACTCAGGGAGGTGATTTCCCGTTCTCCCCAGCGGATGGTGCCTGAGTCGGGGCGATCCAGGCCCGCCATCAACCCCAAGAGGGTGGACTTTCCGCTGCCCGACGGCCCGGTGATGGCCAGGAACTGACCGGCGGGAACGTGCAGGTGGATGTCGTCGAGGAGGGTGAGGGAGCGCCCCGCCGAGGGCAGGGTCCGGGTGACACCGGTTACGGTCAACATGGGGCGAGGATAGGCATCCTTTTCCCGTTGAGCCACCCTGAGCTTTTCCTGAAGGGGCAAACGCCGAAGCGCCGCCACCCGTCGCGGAAAGGCATCCAGGCCGGATGCGACAGGCGCTTCGGCCGGACCTTTCGGAAGGACCGGGACGGGCCTGACAAAAGGTTTGAGAGGGGGGTCTTGTCCGTGCCTCCTTCTGTCCTCACACTGCGAAGATGCGGACCCTCCCATTGGCGCTGATCTTCCTGCTCTTTCTCCCTCTGGTCGTAGGGTGCGGAGGTAGAAATCCCAAGGAGTCTCAACGAGATACTCCTCCGTCCTCCCTAGAAACCCAGCCCCTCCTCCTGACCTTTGGGGATAGCATCACCGCCGGCCTGGGGGTCTCTCAGGAGCAGGCGTGGCCCTCTCTTCTGGAGAGGAGGCTGGCGGAAAAGGGCTCGGGCTTTCGGGTAGTCAACGCCGGCATCAGCGGGGACACCTCATCGGGGGGGCTGGCCCGGGTGGACTGGGTGCTCAAGCAGAAGCCCCAGGTGGTGCTCCTGGAACTGGGGGCCAACGATGCCCTGCGGGGGCTGCCCGTTGCCGAAATGGAAAAGAACCTCTCCTCCCTCATCGACCGTTGCCAGGAGGCGGGGGCGCGGGTCGTGCTTCTGGGAATGCTGGCCCCTCCCTCCATGGGGGAGGACTACGGGAGGGCGTTTCGGGAGGCGTTTCAGAGGCTGGGAAGGCGTCCTGGAGTGACCTGGGTGCCGTTCTTCCTGGAAGGGGTGGCCGGGGAGCCGGAACTGAATCAGGCCGACGGGGTCCATCCCACCGCCAAGGGGCATGAGATCCTGATGGAGACGGCGTGGAAGGCCCTCATGGAGGGAGGGATCCTGGCCGGTCAGAAATCTCCCTGATCCCCGCCCGGGGTCCCCACCACGGCGACCTCTCCGGCCACCGGAGTGCTGCCGTCGAGACCGGTGACCTCCAGGCGCATGAGCAGCTCGGTGCCGTTATAATATTCTTGGGGATCGAGAAGGTTCCCTTCCCCGTCGGGCACCGCGTCCACGTATCCATACATCCCCGGGTAGTAGGCGTGGCAAGAATCCTCCTCCAGGACGGCGACGTTGTAGCTGTAGTCAGAAATGACTTCCCCTGAATCCACCACCGAAATCAGCACCCGGGCCCGGACGTACTCCGGCATGGCGGTGAGGCGCATGGAGGTCCATATATGCCACCCCCCTTGGGGTCCGTGAATGATGGGGACCGGATCCCCCGTCGCCAGGGCTTCAAAGGTGCTCTCCCCGGTACCCACCGCCACGGCAGGGTCGGGGTTCTCATTGCAGGATTCCTCGGCGGTGTACGGCTGACATCCCGCCAAGAGCAGGACCCAGGCCAACCCCGCCCGGGCTGAGATCCTGGGAGAAGGGAGCATGTGGCCGGCTACTGACCGGGAGCCGGGAGGGGCTGACCGTCGATGGAGTGATACATCATCCGGCGCAACTCGTGATGGCCCCGATCATTGGGGTGGATGCAGTCCGAGGCAAACCACAGGGTGGGATCCTCGGCGTCATACAGGGCGTTTTCGGGATCGTCGTGGTAGTAGCCGTGTCCACCGAAGTGTCCATGAAGGTCCAGCATGGCGAAGCTGTAGTCTTCGGCCACCCCCTGCATGGTGGCGTTGGCCTCGTCCAGACCCGGCAGCAGATCGGTGAATTCAAAGCCGAAGAAACAGGAATCGGACTGCCCCACCCCATCGGTGGGCTCGTAGACGTTGGCGGCGTAGATCCACACGCCGTCGGGGAATTTCGCCGGATCCTGCATGTACTCCACGAAGTCGGTGAGATTGGTTTCCACCGACTCAATGATGTTGTCCAGCATGTCGGGAACTGCCAAAGCCATCTGGGCGTCGTTGCCCCCTGCGGTGATCACCACCAGGGTCTGGCCCTCGGCGGGGTAGGAAAGCTGGCTCTCCAGATCGGGAATCTGATCGTTGACCACGTCGATGGTCAGGGCTCCACCGAAGGACACGTCAATGACTTCGGACAGGTTAGGGTGAAGGCTCTGGAGATCGTAGTCGTTCCAGTCAGGCCATTCGTCCTCGTTGTTTTCAATCAGCAGGCTCACGTAGTCCAGGCTGTCCCGGGAAGCGCCGTTGCCCGCAGAAATCGAATCCCCGAACACCAGGAGGCGGGTAGGGTTGTCGGCCCGGTAGTTCTTGGGGAGATAGGTGTGAACATCGGGATCGGGGGTGATCTCAGGAACGGTGTCGTCATCGGATACATCGTCGTCGGAAGCTGAATCATCGTCGGTGGTGGCATCGTCGTCCCCCTCCGCCGTCACCTGGCAGCCCCAGAGAGCGAAGAGGGGGAAGGCGGCGAGAAGAAGAATGCGGGAATCGGCGGCGGTCATGGGCTCTCCTGAAGGGTACGCTCCGGTTCCCGGGAAGGTACTCTCCAAGGTCAGCAGGTGCAACGTGTTCCAGCAGGGGCGTCGAGGCAGGTTTGGCCCTCGACGTGAGGAGGAGGCCCTGTTATCACTTTCCCGCCTCCGAACTACCTGTACACCGAGAGATGGATGTCCGCCCTGTTTCGCAGCCTGGCCGTTGCCGGCCTCTTCTCTTGGGGAGTGGGGTGCCAATACGGGTTTGACCCCATGGGTGGGCTGGATGACGATTCGGCAGCTACGGACGACGACAGCACTCCGCCCGCTGACGATGACAGCACCCCTTCGGACGACGACACCACGCCTTCCGCCGATGACGACAGCACCGCCGGGGATGATGACGAAACTCCTCCACCCGATGATGACAGCACGCCCGGGATCGATCCGAGCGCCTGCCCCTCCGATGGCTCGGGCGGTGGGATGGGCCTTGGAACCTATAGCGCGTCAGGGACGAATTACTCCCTGTACATCCCCGAGGACTGGGAGCCGGGAATCCCCATTCCCGTTCTCTTCAGTCAGCATGGTCAGGGAGGAACCGGGGAGCAGATGGTGTCCTCCTGGCTCTCCCTCGCCGCGACGGAGGGCTTCATGGTGGTGGGGCAGGATTCGGCTTCGGGAAATGGATGGAATTTCGGCAGCGATGTGCTGGGACTTCAGGCGGTGATCGAGCAGGTGTCCACCGAATACAACATCGACCTGTGCCGGCTCTACCTCCACGGCTACTCGGCGGGGGCTCATTGGAGCTACGTGATCGGCCTCGCCAATGCCACCTGGTTTGCCGGTCTGGCGGTGTATGCCGGCTCCCTGGATTACGCCGTGGATCTGGAGGTGTGGCCCGATGGAGTCACCCGAAGCCTCCCCGTTCGCATCGACCACGGCACCGCCGACACCACCGTTCCCTTCACCGAGGCGGAGCAGGCGCGGGACGCTCTGGAAGGGGCCGGTCACGAGGTGTCCTTTCATGCCATCGAAGGGGGGAGCCACGGCTACGACGCCGCCGTGCAGCCAGACGCGTGGGAGGCGCTGCAGGGCTGGTTTCTTCCCTGAGGCGGTGGAGGGCCAGGAAGCCGCCCCCAGGTCGGGCACGGCATCGTCCGTGTTCCCTTGGTGCTCCTCCCCATTCGGCCCTCTCTGAGAGTCCAGATGGCCAGATGGATTGTCCCGCCCGGATCACGCGGATCGCGTTGGCCCCCGGTTGTTCAAGGGTTCCTCTCGCTCTATTCTGTGAGTCATGGGCCCCCTCCCGAACCGAACTGGGAACCTGTCCCGCTGCGTCTCTTTCGCTCTACGGATCTTGATTGATCTCGGACCACTCCCCCTTCTTTTGCTAGCACACCTCGGCTGCCAAGAGCAAGGGGAGAAAAAAGCAACGCCGTCTTCCCCCAACATCCTTTTGGTGTCCCTGGATACGGTGAGGGCGGATCGGTTGTCCTTGTACGGTCATTCCCGGCCGACCTCCCCCAACCTCTCTCGTCTCGCCAAGAGAGGGGAGACCTTCACCCTCGCCTTCTCCCAGGGGAATGAATCCCTTTATTCTCACGCCTCCCTGTTCACCGGCCTCCAGCCATCCCAGGTGGCGGCGCCGGTCTACGCCAACTTCGTCGTGCCCGAGGAGGCGGTGACGGTAGCGGAAATCCTGACCGACCATGGGTATCAATCGGCGGCGTTCACTGCGGGGGGACATGTGGTGGCGGAGTTCGGATTTTCCCAGGGATTTCAGACCTTCCACGTTCCTTCCGGGATGGATTACCTGTTCTCCTCTCTGGCAAACACCGTTCCTGCGGCCCTGGAATGGCTGGATGGTCGGGATCCCACTCGCCCCTTCTTCCTGTTCGTCCATGGCTACGATGCCCATGCTCCCTATCAAGCTCCTGGCCCCTTCGCTCATCTGTTTGATCCCCATCCCTCCTCGGAGCTTGCCGACTCCATCCTCGCCACTCCGGTAGGGACCGAGAAAGTGGCCTCTCGCCTGTTTTTTCCCCGCTGGCAGCCGGAGAACCTCCTCCATGGAGTGGGTCGCCCCATCCTGGGCACCGGGTTCTACGCCGATCTGGCGCAAGCGGCTCCCGAGGAGGCTGTTGCCCTCAGCGAGGCGGATGTGGCTCACCTCCTCGCCCACTATGACTCGTCGGTGGCCTTCGGAGACTGGATGCTGGGGCGCCTCCTGGCGGGGATTTCCCATCGTGGACTGGAAACGAACACGGTGATCCTGGTGGTCTCCGATCACGGCGAGGACCTTCTGGATCACGGGTTCATGAACCATCGCACCTCCTTGACCGACTCCACCACCCGGGTGCCCATGGTGGTGGCCGGTCCTGGGTTTGCGAAGGGAAAGGAGCAGCGAGGTCTGGTGGAGGCCTTGGACGCCCTTCCTACTCTCATGCGGGTTGCCGGCCTGGCCCCTCTCCCCTCTGCCCGAGGGAAGGCCCTTCAAGACGATCTCCCCGAGGCTCGGCTGGTGTTTCAGGAGGGGGTCATGGATATGGTGGCGGTGCGAACTCCGACTCACCGCCTGGTCTTCGGGGGAGTCCCCCTGGCAGATCCCGAGTTCATCCATCGCCTTCAGTCCCTTCCCCTGACCGCCGAGCATTTTGCCTTCTACGAGACCCTGCACGATCCCCTGGAGAAGGTGAACCTGCTTGCTCTTTCCCAGGACCCCTCCCCGGTGGCGGTGTCCTTGCGGAATCATCTGGTGGAATGGCGGAGATCGTTGGTTCCCGGTCCCACCGGAGGGGGGGAATCCGTCCCCTCCCCTTTGAGGGATGCCCTCAGGCAGCAGGGATATTGGGACCCCCATCCCTCTCCTCCCACCCCCGAAAAGACGCCAGCCCCGACCCCGTGATAAAACGACCGGGTGCGCCGCCTCCATCCCCACCCGGGCGCGGGCCTTCTGCCACCGCCATGATCCTGTCCCGGAGCCATTTCTACATCCTCGGTGCCTGCCTGGCCTTCGCCCTGATGCCCCTGTGTACCCGGCAGGCCCAGGCCGATTTCCTTTCCCTGGCGGCGTGGAGGGCGGTGGTGGTGGCCCTTGGCTTTGCCGGGGCATCCCTGGCGGAAGGAGGGGGCCTCAAGAGCCTTCGCCTTTCCCCGGAAGCCTGGAAACTTTCCTTGGTGTATGGCCTGGCCCTGGGGGCGGCCTCCTCCACTTTCGTGGGTGGATACGCGCTGACCACCGTGGCCAACGCGGTCTTCCTTCACAGCCTCGCCCCTTTGGCGGTGTTTCCCTTGGCGTTCTGGGCCTTCCGGGAGAAGCCCTCTCCAGCCGCCCTCACCGGGGCCATTCTCGCCGTTCTGGGGGTGGGCCTGCTGTCGGGGGTTTCCCTGTTCAACGTCAGCCGCTACTCCGACCCCCGCTTCCTGCTGGGGGATGGGCTGGCCCTGTTCTCCGCCCTGGCCTATGGGGCGGTGCTGGTGACCACCCGAGCGGCGCGGAATCGCTCCTTGCCCATCCTTCCGGTTCTGGCGGTTTCCTGGGGAGTGGCGGCCCTGCTTCTTCTGCCCATCGCCGCCACCTTTGGCACCCTGGCCCTGCCGACTGCGGCGATTCCCTGGGTGCTGCTGCTGGGCTTTCTCTGCACCAACGTCCCGTTCTATCTGCTAAACCTGGGGATGAGGGACCTCCCGGCGGGAACGGCCTCCTTGCTGGGGATGGCCGAGGTGGTGTTTGCCACCGCCCTCGGGTGGATGGCATACGGCGAAGAGGTGGCACCCATCGGCTGGGTGGGGGCCGGGCTGGTGTTCATGGGCATTCTGCAGCCCCTGTGGGAGGGGTCTTCCCCGGCGGATTCCGCTGGAGAAGAGGCGATGGATCCCCAATTCATGAGGATTCGTGGGCTGCGGCTGGCCTTGCGGCTGATCCTGCTCAACGTGGCCGCCCTGCTGGCGGTCCTGGGAGGGGAGGGAGAAGCGGCGTTGTTGGCGTGGATCGCCCTTCCGGGGTTGCTGCGTTTGGGTCTGAGACCTGCCCAGACGTGGCTTGGGGGGCGGCACGCCGTGCTTTTACAGGTGGCGGCGGCGTCCGGGGCGGTGGCGGCGGGGGTGGCCATGCTCAGGGAGGGACAGGCCGGTGATTCCCTCCTGGTGGCGGGGGTGGCCCTGGGAGCTTGGGGGGCGGATCGGTTCCTGATGAACAGGGAGGTGGGGGGGAGCCGGGAAGGGGACGATTGGGCCCAGGCTGCCCTTCTCCTTTTGGCGACGGGTCTGGTGTTGAGCCGGGCCCTCCATCCCGGTGGGCCTCTGCTCCTGGTAGGGATGCGGGGTGCTCTTCTCCTTTCCTCTCTGCTTCTTCTGGGGGGTGTCCTGTTTGGCGGTGGCTCTGGTCGGTCCCCGCTGAAGTCCCTGGAGACCCTGCCCGGATGGATGCGGCAGCCCCGATTCCTGGGGGCGAGTGCGGTAATCCTGTCTGTGGTGGGCTGCTTTTCCGTGGTGCCTCCCGGTCATCGTGCGGTGGTGGAGAGGTGGGGATATCCCCTTCCCGAGATGTTCCGCCCTGGCTGGCTGATGCGCTTTCCCCCTCCCATGGAGAGGGTGACCCTGGTGGATGTGGGGCGAACCCAGCGGATGCCGGTGTCCACGCCTGAGGTTCCCCTCCTGTGTGGGGATCAGTCCCTGGTGTCCATGGCGGTGATGGCCCATGTCCGGGTGGGGAATCCCCTGGCTTACGCCCTGCGCTCCAGCGACGCCGAGGCCACCCTCCAGGCGTTGACCCGGGCCGCCCTGGTGGAAGTGGTGGCCTCCCAGCCCCTGGACGCCGTCCTGACCACCGGGAGAGCGAAGATCCAGACCCAGGTCAGGCAATTGGCCCAGGCGGCCGCCGATTCCGCTTCCTTGGGGCTGGTCCTGGACGAAGTGCATGTGGAGGAGGTGGGGGTCCCGGCCCCGGTGCTGTCCTCCTTCCTGGACGTCATCTCCGCTGAGGAGGAGAAGCGCACTCTGATCAACCAGGCGGACGCCTATGCCGCTCAGGTGGTACCCAGAGCGCGGGGGGAGGCCCTGGCGCGGCGGGCCCACGCGGAAGGGGAGGGGACCCTATCCAGGGTAAGGGCCACGGCGGAGACCACGGTAGAGTTGGCTTCACTGCGGGGGAGTGGGGGAGCCTCGGGGCTGGCCCGACACCGTCGCTGGTTGGCCCGATGGGAGGAGGTGCTGCGCGGGAAGAAACTGTTCATCGTCTCTCCGTCCCTTCACCTGTGGATGGGAGACCGTCCCCCGTCGTTTCCTCCCCGGCCCTCTGTTCCGAAAGGGGGGGAGAAGACGTCTCCCAAGGAGGGTTCCCGTGGCTGAACGCGGCCTGATTCCCGTGATCCTTGTCGGTGGAGCCATGGCCCTTCTTCTGGCCTCCCTGTTCACCCTGGATGCCCGAGAGGTGGGGGTGGTGACCTCTTTTGGGGCCACTTCCCGGGTGGTCACCGAGCCCGGCCTGTACTGGAAGGCTCCCTGGCCTCTTCAGGAAGTGGTGCGATTCGACGCCCGATCCCACCTTCTCTCCGTCAAGGCCACCGAACTTCTCACCCGGGACAAGAAAAACCTGGTGGTGGAGGCTTTCGCCTTGTGGCGGGTGAAGGATCCCCAGCGCTTTTTGGAGGCGGTGGGCAGCAACGAATCGGCGGAGGCTCAGTTGGGGGATATCGTGGCGTCCCGTGTGGCCGGAGCCTTGGGGCAGAGGGAGTTCAACGATCTCCTGGCCATGCGGGACACTCCCCTGGCCCTCATCGCTCCTTCCATCCAGCAGGACATCGCCCAACTGGCAGCCCTGCGCCTGGGGGTGGAGGTCCAGGACGTGAAGGTGCGCCATTTGGGATTGCCTCTGCAGAATGAGCAATCCATCTACGAACGAATGCGGGCGGAGAGGCTCAAGACCGCCAATGCCTATCGTTCGGAAGGGGAGGAGATGGCGGCGGGAATCCGGGCTCGGGCGGACAGGGAGTCGAAAGAGATCCTGGCCAAGGCGGATGAGGAAGCGGCTGGAATCCTGGCCACTGCCGAGGAGGAGGCCTCCCGCACCACCGCTGCGGCCTGGAAGGAGGATCCCGCCTTCTTTCGTTATCTCAGCACCCTGGATCTTCAGGCCCGTCTGCTTCCCGATGGAACAACCCTGATTCTCGACGGAGATTCTACGTATTTTCAAACCCTTACCGAGGTTCCTCGATGATGGGAAGGGGCTTTCGCCTGGCTCTGGTCTCCTCAGGTCTCCTCCTCCTGGTGGATGCGGTGATGGTGGTGGATCCCGCCCAGGTGGCCATGGTGTATCGCTTTGGCGCTGCCCACCGTGTCGTCCAGGCGGGGCTGAGCTTCCGGCTGCCCTGGCCTTTGGAGAGGGATGAACGGGTGGCCACCACCGAGGTTCGTCGAGTGGAGCTGCCCCAGAAGCGCTACCTGACCGGGGACCACAACCTGGTGGATCTTGGGCTGGTGGTGCAATACGCGGTGGGGGACCCCAAGGATTTTGTGGTTCATACCGACGACGGGGACGCCCTGCTGGGGGCGGTGGTGGAGGCGGCGACCACCCACGTGGTGGGAAGCCTGGGGGTGGATCTGCTGCTGACCACTGGAAGGTCCTCCCTCCAGGAAGGAATCCAGAGGGAAGCCCAGGCCTCCTTGGATTCCCTGCGCGCCGGGATTCGCCTGGTGGCGGTGGATGCTCGGAACCTCTCTCCCCCGTCTGCGGTGGTGGCTGCCTTCAACGACGTGTCCTCAGCCCGAGGGGATCGGGAGACCATCGCCCTGGCCGCCTCTGCCTATGCTTCCAAACTTCTTCCCGACACCCGGGGGAGGGCTTCCCAGGTGGTGGAAGAGGCCCGGGCCGATGCCTCCGAAACCCGCTCCCAGGCGTCTTCCCAGGTGGCTCGTTTCCGAGGCTTTTTCGCTTCAGGAGGAAAAAACCGCGACGTGGCCATGGAGCGCGTTCACGACGACACCGTGGGGCTCCTGGCTCCCCGCCTGAAGGTCATCGTCGCCCCTCCCGGAACCCAAATCGTCCTCCCCGAGGCCTCCTCCCCATGAAACCCTTTCGCATCCTGATCGTCCTCGCCGTTCTTGCCAACCTGGCCTTGGTGGGATGGCTCCTCCTGGGACGAAAACCCGGAGGTGCGCCTCCCTCCACGGTGGCAGAAGCGGTCCAGCCTCTTCTTTCCAATTCCGCCATGGAGGCCTCTCGCTATGATCTCTCCCGAAGGGCTGGCGAGCTGTCCCTCATCGTCATCTCCATGGACGCCCTTCGCTATGATCGCACCGGATTCTCAGGTAATTCCAAAGGGTTGACTCCCAATCTCGACCGCTTCGCCGAAGAATCCGTGGTGTTTCACGATGCGGTTTCCGCCGCTCCCTGGACCCTGCCCTCCCATATGTCGGTGTGGACGGGAAGATGGCCGTCGATCCACGGCGTCACCAACAAGCTGAAACTTCTCTCGGGGGACCAACTGGTGCCCACCTCTTTGTCTCCCGCTGTGGAAACCTACCCCGATCTTCTCATCAAGCAGGGTTTCACCGCCGGCGGGTTCACCGGTGGCGCTGGCGTCCAATCGGTCTACGGATTTGGCCGGGGATTCGATACCTACGTAGATGATCGCCCCTTTGCGGGGATGGATTATTCGTCTCCCAAGGCGGTGGCGTGGTTGCAGGCCCACCTGGGGCAGAGGGTGTTCCTTTTCCTGCATGGCTACGACAGCCACGGCCAGTACGAATTGGCCGGCTCCCCTCCCCGCAGCCAGATCACCTCCTATACTGGCTCCCTGGACGGCACCCGGAAGGAACAGGCCCGGCTTCGGGAACAGGGGCTGGCCGCCATCCACAATCCCGGCGATCCCGCCGATCTGACCGGAACCCTCTCCCAGGCGGACGGGGCCTTCCTGGGGGAGGTCTACGACCGGAAAGTGGCGGCAGCCGACCAGCGTTTGGGAGATTTCCTGGCATCGCTTCGGGCGGGAGGGTGGCTGGACCGGGCCATCGTGGTGGTGATGTCCGATCACGGGGATGAGTTCATGGAGCACGGGGCCATTGATCACGGTTACACCCTGTACCAGGAGCAGCTCCACACCGTTCTGCTGATGCGCTTCCCCGGCACCGCCAGGCGCCAGGACGTCAAGGAGACCGCCCGCCTGGTAGACATCTTCCCCACCCTGTTCGCTTCCCTGGGACTGGAAGGCCCTCCCAACTCCGACGGCCGGAGCCTCCTCCCTCTGATGCGTGGCCAGGAAGAACCGGAACCCCGCCCCATCTTCTCCGAAACCGATTATCGCCTCTTCGTCAATCACCGCATGGTGAGGGAGGGCCCCTGGAAGCTCATCCTCGATCTTCAGGACGGCCAGAGGCAGCTCTTTGATCTCAGGGCCGATCCCGGGGAGAAGAAGGACCGCAGCTCCGAGGAACCACGGGTGACCTACGAGATGGAGCAGACCCTGCGTGCCTGGCTGGCCACCACCCGCACCAACCCCCAGGATTACATGGGCGTGAAGCAGAAGCCGATCGAGTTGTTTTGAGGGCGAGGCTGGGGAATTCGCTGCCGGACCCCTGATCGAGCCAAGAGGCGACGGGTTGTGGGTCGCCCGCACCGCCGAGACGGATCCACCCCTCCTTCCCCGCCAGGCATGTCGTTTCCAGGCGCGAGGTTGAGCCCCCTGTGCTACTCTTTTGCCGGCGCTGCCCCATTCGGCCGAAGCCTCTTGTCTGCCACCACCCCGGGAGCCTCCATGGCCCGTACCCTTTCTCTTCATCCATCCCTTTATGTTCACGCCGATCAACGCTCCGACCGGGACCTGATGGAGGAGATGGCAGGCCAGGGGCGCACCCCCGTCTCCACCGATGACAGCAAGCCCCACTTGACCCTTCTGGTGGGCCCCTCTCCCTTCACCATGCCTCGGGGCTGGGAATTCTTCCTGACCGCCCCCTATGAGGGCATCACCTACATCGGCACCGTGGTCCACAACGCCGGCTTTCCGGTGCGGATCGTGGACGTCCGATACGATCCCGATCCGGTGATGAGCGCCTACCGCCAGATCATGGAGGGCACCGATGTCCTGGGCATCGCTGCCTATGAGGACAACTTCCCCTTCGTGGAGGCCATCATCGCCCTGGTGAAGGCGGAAAGGCCCGACCTGCCGGTGATCCTGGGAGGGTCCCTGGTCACCTCGGTGCCCCACGTCTTCTTCCAGGAGACGGCGGTGGACGTGGCAGTGATCTCGGAGGGGGAGCTGACCATCCTGGAGTTGATGCGCCTCTATGAGAGGGGGACCTTTCGGCGGGAGATCGGGAATGTGCGGGGGATCTGGTATCGGGGCCCCGGTGGGGTGCCCATCGCCACGCCTCCCCGGGGGCAGATGCCGGACCTCAACAGCCTTCCTCCCATGAACCTGGGACTGTGGCCCCAGTCCAAGGATCCCCGGGGCCTCCAACCCCAGATCATTTCGTCCTACTCTCGGGGCTGCAAGATGGACTGCTCCTTCTGCTACCGCACCACTCCCCAGGAGAGGGTGAAGTCGCCAGAGAAGCTGCGGGAGGAGCTGCGGATCCTCAAGAGGGACTGGAACATCGATTTCGTCTTCTTCGTGGATCTGACTTTTACCGCCCACAAGAAGCAGACCTTGGAGTACTGCGAGGTCATCCAGGAGGCAGACATCGGCTGGACCTGCCTGACCCGGAACGCCGACGTGGATGGGGAGACCCTCCGGGCCATGAAGGCGGCAGGGTGCGACATCGTGCTGTATGGGGTGGAGTCCCTGGGGCCGGCTGTCCTCAAGGAGGCTCGCAAGGGCTCCAGCGAGAATGCGGTGTTGAAGGCCATGAAGAACACCTGGGATGCCGGGCTGCGATACGGCGGGCTCACCATCGTGGGGTTGCCGGGGGAGAACGAGGAGACTCTGGATCACATGTGCCAGTGGGCGGAGGAGAACCAGCACATCACCCGAGTGAAGTACCTCTCCGCCATGCCGGGGACCACGGTGTACCAGGAGGGGCTCCGGCAGGGGATCATCAAGAACGAGGCGGACCATCTCCGCTGGCTGTCCATTGAACAGGCCTTGGAGAGGGATGAGTACCTCAACTACAACAACCTCCCCGACTCGGTGATGCGACGAGCCTACCGGCGCCTGTACGACAGCTATCAACCGGGCCCGGTGATGAACTTCAAACATTATCCCGAGCATTTTGATTACTTCGACCCCAATCCACGGGATGATTGGCGTTCCCGGTTCAGCAGCGCTGCGGCCCCTCTTCCGCCGGAGGCGAGTCGGTATCGCCTGGACGCGGCTGCCCCCGCAGTGGTTCCGGCTTCCTCCTCCTCTTCCGCCGCATAGCCTCGTCTGCCCCTCCCTCTTGCCCTCCCCGCCCTTCCTGACCTCGCCAACACCGCAAGGAACCGGCATGACTGTACGGCCCATGAGCCCCATTGCCAGCGGGGACCTCCTCCCTCCCCAGGATCGCCTCCCCGAACTGGGAGGGACTCGCACCCACGACTCGCTGAGGGCTGCCCACGCCCGGGACGCCCAGGTGACCGTGCTTTATCGGGCGTTTGCACGGCTGGCGGAGATTGAAGGCCTCCCTGAAGTAGCCAGAACCCTCAAGGAAGCCGCAGAGTTGCGAGACCTGGAGGTGCTGGGACACCTGGATCTCCTGAGGAGGGCGGGAGATCCCTTGAGCGACCGGCCCATGGGGGAAACCACCCTGAATCTGGGCATTCTTTTGGAGCTGGCTCGCTGGGACACCCAGGGAGACCTTTCCGAAGCCGCCCGCACCGCCCACGGGGAAGGGTTCGCCGATGTGGCCTCCTGGTTCGAGACCCTTGGCCGAGCCCGATCCCTCCAATCGGAGACGCTGAAGCTGGCGTTGGCTGCCGCGTCGGGCGAGGACCGCTCATGAGCCTCCGGGGAGGTCAGACTCCTGAGGCGCAGGGGGCCCGGGAAGCCCATTCGCCCCTCTCCGAGGGTTCCTACGGGGCCTCCAGCATCGAGATCCTCACCGATCTGGAGGCGGTGCGGCGGCGTCCGGCCATGTACATCGGCTCCACCTCCCAGGATGGCCTCCACCAGATGGTGTTCGAGGTGGTGGAGAACGCCATTGATGAGGCCCTGGCGGGCTTCTGCTCCCACATCGAAGTTGACCTGGATTCCGGCGGAAACTGCACCGTCACCGACAACGGACGCGGCATCCCCGTGGACCCCCATCCCCTCACCGGTCGACCCGCCAGTGAGGTGGTGCTTACCACTCTTCACGCCGGAGGAAAATTTGGGGGTCGGGCCTATGGAGTGAGCGGGGGCCTCCATGGCGTGGGGGTTTCCTGCGTCAACGCCCTCTCGGAAACCCTGTCCCTCACGGTGTGGAGGGAGGGTGGTGAGTACGTCCAGGAGTTTGGGAGGGGCGTTCCCCGGGGAGATCTGAACAGGGTGGGGGAGACCTCTCGCCGGGGCACCCGCCTTCGGTTTCGCCCCGATCCGTTGATCTTCGGGGCGGAGCCCCTTTTTGATCCCCCCTCCTTGGCTCGACGTCTGGAGGAGCACGCCTTTCTCCATCCGGGGCTGTCATTGAGCCTTGTTCATCCTTCATCCGGTCCAGGCCTCACCTGGAGATACCAGACCGGAGTGGCCGGGTTTGTGTCTTCTCGCAATCGGGAGAGGCAGGTTCTTCATCCTCAGCCCATTCGGGTGCAGGGTCAGATGGATGGCATTGAGGTGGACGCCGCCTTTCAGTGGACCACGTCCTACGACGAGGCTCTCTCCACCTACGTCAATTCCATCGCCACTCCCCAGGGAGGAACTCATCTGGAGGGATTGCAGGCCGCCCTGACCCGAGTGGTCCATCGCCACGCTTCTCGGCATCCGGGAGGGGACCAGGGCGGGGGCACCTCCATCGCCGGCTATGACATTCGAGAGGGGCTGACCGCCGTGCTCTCGGTGCGAATGGCCGATCCCGAGTTCGGGGGACAGACCAAGTCGACCTTGACCTCCCAAAGAGCGGGGGCGCCGGTGCAGGCGATTCTGGAGAGAGGATTGGAAGAGGCCTTTGCTGCGGATCCCAGCCTGGCTTCAGCGGTGGTGGGAAGGGCCCTGGAAGCATCCCGGGCCCGGTGGGCGGCCCGGCGAGCGGGAGAGAGGGCCCGGTATCAGGGAGTGGATTCCCGAATCTCTGCCCAGGTCTACCAGCGTCAGTTCGGCATCCGCTCCCGGGACTGGCATCAATCGGCGAAGTGGATCACCGACGAAACCCTCCTCTCCGCCCACGCCTCCCTGTGTGCTGTAGAACCCAGCGCCCGCGTTCTGGACGTGTGCTGCGGAAGTGGAGTGGTGGGGGCGGCGTTTCGGGGGCGGGTGGGGAGCATCACCGGTCTGGACCTGACCGCTGAGATGAGAGCCCTGGCGAGTCAAAGATTGGACGAGGTGGTGGCCGGCGACGTGTACAACATCCCCTTTGCCGACGGCACCTTCGATCTGGCGGTCAACCGGGAGGTCCTCCATCTCCTGCCCCGCCCGGAGAGGCCGGTGGCGGAGATCTTCCGGGTGCTGAAGCCAGGAGGTCAGTTTGTGGTGGGGCAACTTCTTCCCTACGGTCCGGTTGACGCTCCGTGGATGTTTCGCATCCTCAAGAAGAAGCAGCCTTTGTTCTTCAACAATTTCCTGGAAGAAGATTTTCGCTCCCTCCTGGAGGGGGCGGGATTTCAGGGAATCCACAGCATCGAGGTGATTCAGTGGGAAGACATCGACCGCTGGATCGACACCCACGAGACCTCTCCCCTCCACCGTCACGAGATTCGCGAGTTGTATCATCATGCCCCCGCTGCGGTACGGGCTGCCCATCCCTTTCAGATTTCGTCTCAGGGAGGGATTCTCGATGGGTGGCGGTGGTGTGTGTTCTCCGCTCGTAAACCCCTTTGATCTCAACGCTTTTCTATAGAGGATTCCGCCTGTGCCCAATCCCGTTCAGGAACAGTTCACCACTCGCGTTCCCATTTATGATCGCCGCTCGGCCTGGATTCTGGATCCGGGAATTCTTCGGACCATGGTGGAGGCCTGTGACGCCCCGGAGGATGCCCGGCTCTTGGATGTGTGCTGCGGCACCGGCGCGGTAGGGGAGGCCTTTGCCGGCAGGGTGGCCCGCAGAGAGGGGCTGGATCTGACCCCGGCCATGCTGGAGAAGGCCCGCACCCGTCTGGATGCCGTCCATCAGGGCTCCGCCTATGCCCTCCCGTTTGAAGATGCCAGCTTTGATCTGGCCGTCTCCCGACAGGCCCTCCATTTCTTTGATCGCCCTGCGCGGGTCATCGAGGAAATGGCCCGAATCCTCAAGCCCGGTGGGCAAATCATCCTGGGACAGCGGGTGCCATACGGGGATGTGGACGCCGCTTTCATGGAGGAGATCAACCGCCTCAAGCAGCCCCAGATCCGCACCTTCATGCGGGTGGAGCACCTTTCCTACGGGTTGACCCGGGGAGGCCTGTCCAATCCCCAGTGGCGTGAGTATCACCTGTGGGAGTCCATTCAGGACTGGGTGGACAGCCCGGAGATTCCCGAGGAAAACAAGGAGGTCATCGTCTCTCTGTATCGGAACAGCCCCGCCGAGATTCGGGCGGTTCATCCCGTCGAGGTCACTCCCTCCGGAGAGGTGAGGGCGAAGTGGCGCTGGGTGGTGGTCTCTGCCCACAAGCCGCTGTAGTCGTTGAAGAATCCTGGCCCCCCCTTCAAGGGGGAGGCCCTCTCTTCAGGATCCCAGTAAAACAGGCCATGCCCCCCGCCGCCTTCCGGTACTCCTCCACGGGAGTGGCCAGGCAGGTCACCCCCTTCCTTTCCAATCGAGCGCGCACCTGAGGGCAGTCCGCCGGCATCAGCACCCGGCGGGGGCCCAAGGTGACGAAGTTCAACGCCCTTCCCACCACGACCTCGTGATCCTCGGCGAATCCCACCGCTTCGATCCCCAGCCGCGCCAGGCCTTCGATGATATCGGGGCCGATCTTCTCCTCTCTGACCGCAACCAGCCCCCGATCCAGGAAATTGACCGCTCCCAGCAGGTGCTGAACCCCTTTTGGGACCCTCATTCGGGTGACCTTCACTGCCTGTCTCCTCAGGACCTCTTCCACTTCGGTGGCGCCCGCATCGTTGGTACGGGCCGAAATCCCTACCCACACCTCGTCCTCCCTCACCCACAAGGCGTCGGCCCCCTCAAAGAGGGAATGACCGGATGGGGTTCGCAGCAGGGGAATTCCCAACCTTGCCAGGGCCGCCGCCGCAGGTCTCTCCTCCCCTGCCCTTTGGGCCGACCCCATCCTGGCCAGGATCGCCCCCTCTCCCGTCATGAAAAACAGATCCCTCAGGAAGAGAAAATTAGGAGGGGGGAGGAGGGAGGGAGCGATTCGATGCACCACCACCCCTTCCCGGCGATAGAGGCGGGTGATGGCCTGGTTTTCCTTACGGATCTGGTTCAGATCCACTTCCTCCAGCATCAGCCAGCGGCCCGGCTCCTCAGACGCCAGAAGCTCTTCTCCCGGTCGAGCCAGGACCACCTCTCCCAGTCGGCCCCACTCACAGCTGACCCCGCAGGAGCGCCACCGGGTTCCCCGCGACACTTCATCTCGATGGGAGGTGGTACGGGGGCGAAATCCGGGGCCTCCAAAGGAAGAGGGAAGGGGGGTCTCCTCATTCCCAGGTACGGGGATCCGGGTCATAACCCATCCTCTCCATGAGTTCTCCGACCTCGGCGGTGCGGATCAGGGGGTCCAGGAGGTCCACCCTGGCGAACCAGCGGCGGCTCCGGGGCCGGGTGGTGGCCATCATGGGTGGGGCTTCTCCGTCCACAAAGGCCCTCAAGGAAGGGTCGGGGGAAACCTCCAACCAGGAGTCGATGGCGTTCCAGACGGATTCCCTGGCGTTCCGATCCCCCATCAGGTCCTCGAATCGGATCCGCAGCAAGCCTGCCCTTCGGTCGGGACGAGCCTCCAGGTGGGCCAGAACGGCGGCGGTGGCACTCCTCCACTGAAAGGCGCAGACCTCGGTCAAGGGGGAACGGGCCATCTTTTCCCACTCGGGCGGCAGATCGAACTTCCACCACTCGCGCCCACCGGGTAGATGGCTGTACCCCTGGATGGAGAGGGGGACAGGGACCCTGCGGGCGTGAAAGCCGGGGTACTGCCAGCCGTCCACCAGGCCGTTGATGGAGGCCGCCGCGTTTCGGGTGAGGTGGAGCAGGCGAATTTCGCTTTGTGGAAAAAGCTCTTCAAGGAAATCAAAGCGATAAACGAGGGAGGGGGATTTCATCACCACCGGCATCTCCCCGAGGTGAGAGGAGGAGGCCGCCTCCCAGGGGGAGATGGTGATGAAGGGAGGCTCCTCGATGAGCACCGGTCCCGGCGAGCCCTCGGCGGGAGGGACCTCCCCGTGGAAGCGGGCCAGAAGCTCCCGGTCCAAATCGTAGAAGCGAGGATTCACCAACGGGCGATGCCGTCTCACCTCGGCCAGGAAGATGGCGTGAAAGAGTTGGACCGACGGAAAGTACCCCGGTTCCCACCCCTGTTCCCTCTCCAGGGTGTGAAGGGTGGCCCTCAGCCAGTCATGAACCTCTTCTCCAGAAAAATGGAGGGAAGGCCACTGGAGGGTCAGCCGACAGGCGAGATCGATGGCAAAGCGCCAGACCGATTCCCGGTCGGGAAGGGGAGGGGCCTTGCCGTCGCCAGCAAACCTCCCCGCTTCTTCCGCCAGATCACGGCGCAGGGACTCCGCTGTGCCCAGGGGACTCACAAACCCCCTTCTCAGGGCATCCGAGCCGGTCTGGGCCAGGGGATGGGCGTGACCGTTCAACACGAAGGCGGGATTCACTTCCCCTGGAAAATGAAGCAGGCGCCGGGAGTGGCGAAGCATCTCGGCGAAGATCGATGAGCCGGCCCGGGAAGTGGAGGCGATGATCACGATCTTTTTCGGTCCCGCTCCGCCATCTCCCCCTTCCCCACCGCGAAGGCGGCGGAGGGCCCTTACCCGAGAGGCCACGTCGGCGGCGACCCCGGCCTCTGCCTCCATCCAGGAGTGGGGAGGGTCGAGAGTCATGCCCTCCTCCCCAGGGAGCGGAGCTTTGCCCGCATCCGCACCGAAGCCAGCCAGGCCTCCCTCTCCCACCTTCGGGTGACGTTGCGGTCCTTTCTCCAGGAGCGAGCCTCCACCAGCAGGCGCAATCGGGTCTCTTCCAGGACAAATCTCCACCGCTGCAGGGGCCCCGGAGGAGGGGAGGGAGGGGTTTCACGCGGGTATCCCAGGGTCTCCATGAGATCGCCGCAAACCCCCTCCACCAGGCCCGCTTCCTCATGGGTCAGTGCTCCTCGCCAGCTTCCCACCCTGTCCTTGCCGATGGGTTCCGAGGTCTTCCCCCAGGATTCGGCGAGGCTGGCCGAGCGCCGGGCCTCCTGGGACTGTTGGTGTTGCTGCATCTTCGGGTCAAAATCTTCTTCCAGAAAGGCACACAGGCGGTGCAATTCCTCCTCGGGGGAGGTCACCAGCTTTTCGTAGTGGAGGAGATGCAGGGTGTGGCGGGGCAGGCTGTTTCTCCACCGAAGCCCGACGGATTGCTGTTCCCTCCAAAGGAGGGCGGTGTGATAGGGGTGGAAGGTAGAGAACACCGAGAGGCGAGAAGAAGCGGCTACGTCCCGGGGATCTCGCACCAGCCACACCAGCTTGGTCATTGGAAACCGTTCCAGGATGGCGGGGACTTCCGCGATCATGAAGGTGCTCTTGCAACCCCATCGAGCCTTGCCCTCCCCCTCCCGGTATTGTTCATACACGGCGGCATGGATGCCGAAGCTGTCCCGAGGGCGGGCCTCCCGGAGCACTCTCTCTTCGTCCGGGAGCCTCTTCCAAGGGTGGATGTGGAGGCGCACCAGGGTCAATACATCCCGAACCAGATTCCGAAAAGGGCCATCCTGGCGGAGATCGCCGTAACTGGCCTCCAGAGGACGAAAGAACCGCACGATGTGGGGAGGATGGGGAACGGCGATGCGAGGATGGTTATCCAGGATCAGACGCAGCAGGTTGGAACCGGATCTCTCGGTTCCCAGGATGAAGATGGGATCATCAGCCATCAATGCCGGAAGGGTCTGCCGGGGACTGTGGGTCGAACCGCCGCCCGCGACGGTAAAGGATCCCTGTATCCGACGCAAACCAGGAAATCAGGGGAACTTTTGCCAGGCGGGGTTGTCTCGTGGTGTGATGCCCCCCCGGTGGACGTTCCTGCGTCGTTCCTGACGGGGGCTCTGGAGGTCTTGTGACGCGGTGCACGCGATGGGTTGGGGTGTGGTTGACGGTGGTGGGACTGGGGATGATGGGGGGAGGCGCGGCAGCGGGGGGAAGGACTCCGGCGGACCCCACTTATGGCCCGACGCCTCTTCCCGCCGAACTGCTCCCCTGGGCTCCTTGGGTGCTGAGCCGACACCCGGATCTGCGTTGTGTGGAGGTAGGAGGTTCTACCGAGTGCTTGTGGCCGGGATGGCTCGACCTTTCCGTTCAACCCCGGGGAGGTTCCTTCGTCTTGGAGGTTCACACCGACCGCACCCTGGCGGTTCCCCTGCCCGGAGATTCCCGCCTGTGGCCGGAGAGGGTCACCTTGGATGGCAAGCCCTCACCTCTTCATCCCCAGGCGGAGTTTCCCTTCCTGACGGTGGGTCCGGGAGAGCATCGCATCACCGGGAGCTTCACCTGGCCGGAGCTTCCCCCCTCCCTCACCGTCCCTCCCCGCACCGCCCGCATCCGTCTCTCGGTGAATGGAGCCGAGGTGGCCTTTCCCGAGGTGAGCGAGGGGAGGGTGCGATTGGGAGGAGGGGGCGCTTCATCCGCTTCCGTGACGGAATCCCTGGAACTGGAAGTGTCCCGCCGCATCGACGATGGAGTGCCCATCAAGATCACCACCCAGGTCACCCTGCGAGCCTCCGGGCGAGGTCGGGAAGTGGATCTGGGGCCTGCCCTCCTGCCCGGCACTCGCCCCATCTCCATCACCGCCAACCTTCCCGCCCGATTCACCCCCGAAGGGCACCTGCGGGTTCAGGTTCGCCCCGGCACCGCCTCCCTCACCTTCGAGGCTCTTCACCAGGGGCCGGCGACCCGCCTTCAGTCTCCCGGTCTCCCCCCTCCGTGGCCCTCCACCGAATCCTGGGCAGTGGCCACCAATGACACCGTGCGTGCGGTCACCCTGTCGGGAGCCCCGGCAGTGGATCCCGCCCGCACCTCCCTGCCCCAAGAGTGGCGCTCTTTGGCCGCCTTTCTCCTGGAAGGAAATGGGGCCCTCCAGTTCACCGAGCTGAGACGAGGAGAGCCGGAGCCGGCCCCCGACGCCCTTCAGGTCAACCGGGAACTGTGGCTGGACATCGACGGTGGGGGCTTGACCCTGCGGGATTCCCTGACCGGCACCATGAATCAGGGATGGCGCCTGGACGCCATGCCCCCCATGGTCCTGGGCCACGCTTCCATCTCCGGGGAGGATCAGGTGCTGACCCAGGGAGGAAAGGAGGGAACCGCCGGGGTAGAGGTCCGCAGGAGACAGGTTGATCTTCAGGCCGAATCCCGGGTGGAGGGAGGCTCCCTGTCCCTGCCGGCGGTGGGGTGGACCGTCGATGCCCAATCCCTGGCCGCCACCCTGCATCTGCCTCCCGGCTGGCTTCTCCTGGGGGCCACCGGGATCGACACCGTCTCCGACGCCTGGATCGACCGGTTCACCCTGCTGGACCTGTTCTTCGTGGTGCTGATGACCTTGGCGGCGGGGCGTCTTTTCGGCGGCAAATGGGCGGTGGTGACCTTTCTCGGTCTGGCCCTGTCCCGGCACGAAGCGGGGGCCCCCACCTGGACGTGGATCTTCCTCTTCCTGGCGGTGGCCCTCCTTCGGGTCAAGGTGGACCAGCCCGGTCGTCTGACCCTGGTGCGCTACACCCATGTCCTGCTGAGCCTTCTCCTGGTGATTCTCCTGGTGCCCTTCTCCACCGATCAAGTGAGGGCCGGACTCTTTCCCATCCTCGGCGGGGGACAGGTGTCCTCTTCTTCCTTCACCCTGGGGGCCGTGCAGGAGATGGAGCCGATGCAGGAGAACGTGAAGGGTCCCATGGGAGGCGCCGCCGAGGGGATGGATGGGGCGGCTTCTCCCACTCCTGCGGCTCCCCCTCCTCCCCCCGTGGCCCCTCCAGCGGAAGACTACGGCCGAGGAGAGGGAGGGGCGAGGAAGGGCCTCATGGACATCAAGGAGGAGTATTCGAAGGACAAGAGCGGCAAGGTGGCCCATGGCTGGGCGACCTCCGACTCGCTCTCTCTTCCCCTGAGTCGCAAGATGGCCTCTCGCCAGGATCAGAGCGCGGTGGTGCAGACCGGTCCTGGCGTTCCCACCTGGTCGTTTCGCACCCATCGCCTGCAGTGGTCGGGGCCGGTGACGTGGCAGCACACCCTGCGCCTGTTCATCCTGCCCCCCCTGGCCACGGGCGTTCTGGCCTTGGCTCGGGTTCTCCTCCTCCTGGCCCTGTTGATGAAGATGGCAGGATGGAAGGGAGCCCTGAGACCCCCTGCACGTCCTGGGGTGAAGGCCGTCCTCCTGGCGGCGATTTCCACCCTCGCCCTGGCTCCCCGCCTTGGGTCCGCACAACCCTCAGACTCCGTCCTCAACGAGTTGGAAAAGAGACTCCTCCAGCCCCCTCCCTGCGGAGAAGACTGTCTTGCCGTCCCCTCCCTGTCGGTCCGAGCCGCCGGAGATCGCCTGTACATCTCCGCGCAGGTGGATGCCGCTGCTGCCTCCGCCTGGCCCGTTCCCGGACCGGCTTCTACCTGGGTTCCCGCCTCGGTGAAGGTGGACGGAAAGGCTTCCTGGGCCCTGCTTCGGGGGGAGGATGGCCTCCTGCGCCTTCGCCTTGCCCCCGGCGTTCATCAGGTCCAGGTGGAGGGCCCCCTGCCCCCATCGGATGCCATCACCCTTCAGTTCGGGGTCCAACCCCGCCGGGTGGCCTTTTCCGGCGAGGGATTCTCCCTGGATGGCCTTCACCCCGACGGCACCGCCGAGGGCTCGGTCCAGCTCACCCGCCTGGTGAAGTCTTCCGAGGAGGTGGGCGGCGGGGGAAGCCTGACTCCCTGGCTGGAGGTCCACCGGGAATTGGATCTGGGAATCCCCTGGATGGTCCATACCGAGGTGAAGAGGGTGGGCCCGGGCGATGCTCCGGTGGCGGTGAAGGTCCCTCTGCTGACCGGGGAGACCCTGAACGCGGAGGACCTGAGGGTGGAAGACGGGCAGGTCCTGGTGACCCTGGCCCGGGGAGGAGACGCGGTGCGGTGGGATTCCACCCTGGCGGACGCCCCCATCCTGACCCTCAAGGCGGGGGAGGGGCTCCTCCAGGAAAGGTGGACCTTGGATTGCAGCCCCATCTTCCAGTGCCGCCAGAAGGAGGGAATTGCTCCTCTGCGCCATGTGGACGAAGGCGGAGTCTGGCGCCCCACCTGGTCTCCCTGGCCAGGGGAAGTGGTGACTCTCACGGTGACTCGTCCCCAGGGTGTCGCCGGGCAGACGGTCACCATCGACTCGGCCCGGGCCCGGTACACCCCCGGCAGCCGCCTCTTGGAAGGGGAGCTGACCTTGAGTCTTCGCTCCAGCCGAGGAGGACAGCAGAACCTCTCCCTTCCCCCCGAGGCAGCCATTCGCGGGGTGGAGATCGACGGGACCTCCCGCCCCATCAAGGCCACCGCCGGCAAGGTGGCCATCCCTCTGCAACCCGGTCAGCACACGGTGGTGGTGCGCTGGCAGGAGCCTCGGGGAGCGGGGGTCCTCGACACCATGCCCAAGGTGGACCTGGGGGGGCCAGCGGTGAACGTGGAGGTGGAGGTGACCGCATCCCCATCCCGGTTCATCTGGTGGCTCTCCGGCCCGGCCTGGGGCCCCGTACCCCTCTACGGTATCTGGATTCTCCTGGTGGGATTGGCGGCCTTCCTGCTGGGGCGCTCCGCTCGTTCCCACCTCTCCACCGGCCAATGGTTCCTCCTGGGAATTGGCATGACCCAGATCCCTCCCCCGGCCCAGGCCATTGTGGTGGGATGGTTCCTGGTGATTCATGACCGGCAGTCCCGGAGCATCGGGAACGCCGGCCTCTTCAACCTTTACCAGTTGTTCCTGGTGGGGTGGACCCTGATCGCAGCAGGATGCCTCTACGCGGCTATCCACGCGGGGTTGCTGGTGAGTCCCGACATGATGATCGAAGGAAACGGCTCATCGGAGACCTCGTTGCGTTGGTATCAGGATCGCGTGGCTTCCTCCCTCCCCACCCCACGCATCGGCTCCCTCCCCATGGGAGCGTGGCGGGTGGCCATGCTCTTGTGGTCCCTGTGGCTGGCCTTCCGGCTCGTCCGTTGGCTCCCCCAGGCGTTTGCGGCGTTCTCCGCTGGAGGCAGGTGGCGCAGCATGCGGAGAGAGCCGGCGGTGGCGCCTCCATCGACAGGGGAGAGGGCTCCCGAGGAGGAGGTCCCCTTGAATCCCCCCCAGGGGTGAGGGCGCGGGAGATCTTGGATCTTGAAACGGATGGATGGCCGGCGTTATACGAGACGGGCGTCGTAAGGGGTGGGACGGTTTTAGCCCTGCCTGGCCTGTGGAGTGAACATGTTGCTGCGGAATCCAATCCTGAAAGCCTCTGGTCTGGGAAGCCTGCTGCTGGCGATGGCGTTGGCCTCCTGCGTTTCTCAGGAAGGGAATTGTGATGTGGATAACGGAGGATGTGATCCCAGCGCCTTCTGCTCTGAAGTGACCGGGGAGGTGACCTGCGAATGTCCCTCCGGCTTTGGGGGAGATGGCTTCAGTTGCGCCGACCTCGACGAGTGTGTGGATGGCACAGCGGGGTGCGATCCCCACGCCACTTGCGTCAACACGGAAGGGTCGTTTACCTGCGAATGCCCCGGTGGTTATAGCGGCGACGGCCTGACCTGCCTGGACATCGATGAGTGCTCAGACGGCACGGCGGGATGTGATCCTTTGGCGATCTGCACCAACACCGAAGGCAGCTATAGCTGCGAGTGCTCCCCCGGTTCCATTGGGGACGGATTCACCTGCGAAGACGTGGTGGGTACCTTGGATGGACTGCGCTGGGAACTTCCCTGCCTGGAGCATGCCGCAGACTCCATCGACTGCGTAAACGATCCCACCACCTTTACCGCCGAGGCCACCCTGGCGGGAACGGCGGGCACCCGCTATCGGGTCAGCCTCTGGATTCGAGGCGTGGTGGAGGAAAAAACCTATCTCGACCCTGTTTTGGTGGACGGTCATTTCCAGACCGGGGGGACCTACAACTGGGATGGTTGGAACGTCTACTCCCTCACGGTCTCTTCGCCCCTCCAGACGTACTACCTCAACGCCGGAGCCTCCGGTCAATACATCTGCTACCCCATCGATTACACCGCCACCATCGAGGTGGACGCCGAGGCGGTGGTCTCCCTCTTCGCTGACAACGCCAACGGCAATGAGATCGTCAACCGAGGAAAGGACGGCAATCCTATCTACATGGAGGGAGTGGCCCCCTGGCCGGACTGGTACGACGGCCAATTCATCCAGATGGATGTGACCGGGATCGAGGCCATCGCGTCTGAATAGGGAGGGCCTCCCGGCAAATCCCCCTCCCGTCCCCCTCGTCGCGGGGGGGCCAGGCGGAATACACTCGGTCCATGGACTCCCTTCCCCATCCCCTGCTTGCCTCCCTCAGAGCCTCCCTCCTTCCTTCGGGATTGAACCTGGTCCAGGTGGCTGACCCAGCCGTCTATAACGCCCTTGTTCCCCCTTCCCGCCACTCGGAGGTTCTTCTTCCCGGCTGCCGCTCCATCGCCGTGGTGGCCAGTGGGGGTGGAGCCCTGTGGGAGGCCTTTGTCTCCTCCCTGAAGCAGG
>CAYRTW010000013.1:0-41684 GCA_964426935.1 uncultured Rickettsiales bacterium | reverse complement strand
AGCCCTCGTCGAAGCTACCATCGCAGTCGTTGTCCTTGCCGTCACAAATCTCGGCGGCTCCGGGATGGATGCTGGCGTTGCCTTCATTACAGTCCCCACCGGTGGCCACATAACCGACCAGGGGACCATCGCAGGACATGGCGCCCAGGGGGGTGCGGCCATAGCCGTCGCCGTCGGCGTCGGGGTAGTAGGTCACGAAGACCTGCCCCTCGTCGGCGGTGCCATCGCAGTCGTTGTCCCAAGCGTCACAGATTTCCAAAGCTCCTGGATTTACTGAAGAATCCGCCTCATCGCAGTCACCAGACATGGCGGCGTAACCGAGGGGGGCACCGTCGCAGGTCGTGGTGGTGGTACCACTGTCACCGTAGGTGTCTCCATCGGTGTCCAGGTAGTAGGTGGTGAAGGTCAACCCCTCATCAGCGCTGAGATCGCAGTCGTTGTCGACGCCATCACACACCTCGGCGGCCCCGGGGTGGATGGTGTCGTCGTCCTCGTCGCAGTCGCCAGGGGTGGTGACATAGCCCAGGGGCGGGCCATTGCAGGTGGCGGTGGCCGTGGCTGTGGCGCCATAGCCATCTCCATCGAAGTCCTGGTAGTAGGTGACGGTGACGAAGCCCTCGTCCACGGTCAGATCGCAGTCGTTGTCCAGGCCATCGCAGGTCTCAGCAGCACCGGGATAGGAGTTGGGATCCGAGTCCAGGCAATCCCCCTGGCTGACCGAATACCCGTCGTCGTCGATGTTGGGATCCATGCTGAGATGGCGGGTGGTCCCGGAGAGGTAGGTGGCGGCGCCTCCATTGCGGCCCCTCACCCGCCAGTAGACCCCCGAGGCCCAGGTGGTGCTCTGATAGCTGTCCCAGGTGGCCTCTCCCATCATGTAGCTGGCAGGGGTCTGGTACGCGGTGTTGACCGCGTCCCCCGAGAAGGTCCCCGATGGAGAAAACTCCACCCTGTAGTTGGCGCAGGTGCCACTCCAGGTAAAGCTGGGGCTCTGGATCTGGGTTGATCCATCCGCCGGAGCTGTCAGGGTGACGGTACATGGAGCTGCCTGAGCGGAATGCCCGCCGGACACCCCTCCCAGGAGCCCGCCCAGGGCGACTGCGAACCACCTCAATCTTTTCATCACTTCTCCTCCACCCATCCCATGGGTACGGTGCAGACAGATCCGCCCAAACAGGAATGCCCCGATATGCACCATGCCCGGACGGATTCTCCCACCGAGGTTACGAGCGACCGCAACAAGCGGATCGAATCCGGGCTGATACTACTCACGATAGAAAAGAAAGGGCAAGAATTGTCGCACCCTCAGATTGCCCGAAGGAAGCCCCAAAGCGAGGGCAGCCTTGGAGATCCATCTGGAATTCACGGGGAATTTTTGCGGTGAGCCTCTTCCTGGAGAGGAAGAGGAGGGGAGGAGAGGATCGTTTGCCCCCACCCTCCTCAACGGATGGTCGCGCCAGGCCACCGGTCGTACAGGGCCCCGAAGCGGACTCCTCGATCACTCACCACCAGGGAGGAAACCCCGAAGCGCCTCAAAGAGGCGCGGAGGATCTCCGCCCCCGCAGGAAGAACATCGGCTCTCCCGGGGTGAATTCCAGCCAGAAGGCGTCTCCGTTCCAGGGGGAGAGAGAAAATCCTGTCAGTAACGATATCCAACTCGTCGCTGGAAAAAACCTGACCGTGGACCTTCTCGCCATCGTAGGGATTCAGCCCATCCCGAACAGCCAAGAGGGTGGTCACCGTGCCCGCCACCCCCACCAGGGTGAATTCCCCTGCCGGAGCGTCAGGGAGGGTGGCTAGAGCCTCGTCCAGGCAGGTCTGGAGCGCCCTCCTCTCTTCTGCAGAGGGGGGATCCTTCTTCAGAAACCCTTCGCTGTGGCGGACCGACCCCAGGTTCAAGCTGTGGGCCTGCTGGATTTTTCCACCTTGGCCCCACACGAATTCGGTGGAACCCGCGCCGATGTCCACCACCAGGAGAGAGTGTTTCCCCTTCCCAGCCCTCTTCCCAAAGGCGTGGTGCTGAGCCAGAAAAGTCAGCCGAGCCTCTTCTGTCCCCGACACCACCTCGATAGAAAGGTCCAGTTCCTGGCGGGCCCTCTCCTCAAAGAGGCCCCTCTCTGGAGAGTCCCTGAGGGCGGAGGTGCCGATGCATCGATAAGCGTCCACCCCCATGTCCATCATCCGCCTCGCGTAGTGGCGCAGGGCGTCAAAGGTGCGCTCCACCGAATCGGGATGGAGCCGGCCGTCGGGGGCCTTGCCCCTCCCCAGCCCGGTCACCAGGCACATCTCCTCCCTCACTTCGTAAACGGACCCTCCCCTCCCGTCGGCCTCGACGATGAGCAGAAGGACGGAGCCGGAGCCGATGTCGATGGAGGCCAGGGTGCGAGGAGGAGGGGGAGGCGGGAAGGCGAAGGACATGGGACCCAAAAAGACGTTCAGGACCGAACCGAAAGGGACGAAGACCGAAGCGAAAAGGTCGGCATCAGTTGGGGAAGGGCCCCCAATCGGGGTTGGTATAGCTGCCCTTGCCATCGGTGATCCGCACCGGATTTCGGCCATCCACACCCACGATGTAGAGCTGCTTGCCCTTCCCCTCCCGATCGGAAGTGAACACCAGGTAGCGGCCGTCCGGGGACCACGAAGGGTCCTCGTCGTCCCCCGATGCCTGGGTGAGGCGCTGGAGATTGCTGCCGTCAGAGTCAATGACGAAGAGGTCGAAGCGCCCCTCGTCCCTCCCCGCAAAAGCGATCTTCTTGCCGTCGGGAGACCAGGCGGGAGAGACGTTGTGGTTTCCGGCAAAGGTCAACCGCCTCACGTTTCCTCCCTGGCGATCCATGATGAACACTTGAGGGGTCCCCTCCCGGGCGGAGACAAAGGCCAGGGACTGCCCATCGGGGGACCAGGTGGGGGACACATCAATGCCCCAGGAGCGGGTCAGTCGGGAGGTGATCTCCCCGCGCCGATCCAGCAGGTAGATCTCCGAGTCCCCGTCCTTGGAGAGGGTGAGGGCGATGGAGCCGCCATCGGGGGAAAAAGCCGCCCCACTGTTGATTCCCGGGCGACCGGAAACCTTATCGGAGCGGCCTGATGCCAGATCAGCGACGAAGAGGTCGGGGTTGCCATCCTTGTAGGAGGTGTAGGCCACCCGGCCCCCGTCCCGGGAGTATCCCGGTGAGAGGTTGATGGAGCCGTTCTTGGACAAGGGAGTGAGGTTTCCCCCATCCACATCCACCAGGTACACCTCCTTGTTGCCCTTGACGGTGGTTACGCAAGCGATCCGAGTAGAGAAGAACCCCTTTTCCCCGGTGAAGGCCTCATAAATGACATCGGCCACCTTGTGCCCCAGAGTGCGGGCGGAACGGGGGGACCCCACCATCTTGGCGGCGATGAGGGACCCCCCTTCCACGTCATACACCCGGACTTCGACCTGGGCCTCGCCACCGCTGGTGATTCGAAATCCACACTTGGCCAGCCCCAGGGCCCCGATCACCCGCCAGTCTTCGAAGTTGAACTCTCCTTCCCGCAACCCGGTTCGTCGGGAATCCTCGACGTAGGCTTTGGGATCGATGACCTTGAACAGGGACACCAGTCGCAGGTCTGACAACACCACTTGATGCACATCGGTGCCGAACTGGAGGTCATTGGTGCCATCCAAGGCCAGAAACTCAGGGAGGGCCACCGGAAAGGCCTGATCCGAAACGCCGTCCAATTGCACCAGGATCTTGTCGGCACGGGCTGAGGTGGGGAGACCCAAGGTGACCACCAGGGTCAACACCAGGGCCCACAGGGATGAAGCGCGAGAGGGGAGAAGGGGGGAGGGTTGCAAAGTCACTGGAGGCTCACATCCTTTCCACTGAGCTGCACCAGGAAGGCGCCTTGTTGATAGCGCCCCGACGTGGTGAGAAGGCTCCACACCTTGTCCTCGGGGCGAGGGAGGATGCGGGTCTTCTTCACCGCCGTCTTGACGTACTGATCGAAGCGAGGTTCCCCGGAGGACCGGCTGACCTCGAAATCCACGATGTTTCCGTCTCGATCCAGCAGCACCGCCACTCCGACGTAGAACTCGGGGCTGTTCTTCACCACCGAAGGATTGATGATGAACAGGTTCTTGCGGAGACGGTCCTTGGCCTGGGCCACCCAGCGCCCCACCTGGGGGTCGGCATTGGCAGAACCGCTGGGATTCCAGGTGGACCAGTCGGGGGGGATGATGGCGTTCTCGGCGGTCGGAGCCTGATTCCGGTCCCCCTTCTCCAGGTTGGCCAGCTTCTCCATCGCCTCCTTCTTCTTCCGATCCCTCTCCGCCTTGTCATCGGGGGACTTCTCTTCTCCGTCCTTCTTCTTCACCTCAGGATCGGGGAGGGCCATGGCGTCAGGAGGCACTTCGGGCTCCTCCACCTCTCCCTCCTCTCCTGCCGGTGGATCGGGGGTCATCATCGGCCGACCCGGTAAAGAATCCGCAGAGATGGGCAAGGCATAGAGGGGCTCGACGATCATCACCGGCTCCCGCAGAGGCGCCACCTTCTCCCCCTCCCACAGGGCTACCCCCACCCCCAGAAGTCCCACCACCCCATGGAGGGCCAAGGACCAGGCCAGGGGGCGCCTCAGGGAGTCTCCCGGACTGAGGAGGGGGATTCGCGGGGCGAGGGGGTTCAGCACGAAAGCCTACTTGCCCGGATTCCGCTCCGAGGGGGGCTGTCCTCCCCCAGGGCGACCGGGTTCCGTGACCATGCCCACCTTCTCCACTCCCGCCGCCCGGGCAGCCGCCATCACCTGGGCCAGATAGTCCCAGGACACCTTCCCATCGGCGCGGATGAAGAGCTGTTTGTCCCGTCGATTCTCGAAGATGGCGGGGAGCTTGGGAGTCAACTCTTCCACGGTGAAGCGGTTCTGGTTGATGGAGATGCCGTTGCCGGCGTCGATTTCCAGGATGAGGGGCTTGTCCTGCTGCTGAAGGTTCTCGGCCTTGACCTTGGGCAGGTTCATCTCGATGCCTTGGGTCATCAGGGGAGCGGTGACCATGAAGATCACCAGCAGCACCAGCATCACGTCCACCAGGGGGGTGACGTTGATCTCGCTCATCATCGGTCCCCCCGACCGGCGATATCCGTCATCGCCTCCCGCGCCCATGCCCATGATTCACTCCTAGCTGGAAAGGTGCCGTTCAACGATGTTCAGGAGGTCAGAGGAGAAATTGTCCATCTCCGCCGACAGCACCCGAATCCGGCTGATGAAGTAGTTGTAGAACATCACCGCCGGAATGGCGGCGAACAGCCCGATGGCGGTGGCAATCAGGGCTTCAGAGATGTAAGGCCCCACCGTGGCGATGGAGGTGGACTGGCTCTGACCGATCTCCTGGAAGGCCCGCATGATCCCCCACACCGTCCCGAAAAGGCCGATGAAGGGAGAGGCGGAGCCGATGGTAGCCAGAAACGAGGTCATCCTCTCCAACTCGGTGATCTCGGCGTTGGTGGCCCGTCGCAGGGAACGCCCCACGATCTCCGCTCCCCGGAGCTGATGCGGGTTGGGGGTGGAGGAGTTCTTCCTCTCATTCACCTTCTCCAACTCCACATACCCGGCCTTGAAGACCTGGGCCACTGGAGCCTGGTTGAATTGAGGGAGGGCTTGATACACATCGGCAAGATGTTTGCTGTGCCAGAAAAATTCAAGAAATTTCGCAGAGTTGCGTGTAGCCTTCCCCAGCCCCTGCCACTTCTGCACGATGATGGCCCAGCTCAGCAGGGAGAACACCGCCAGCAGCAGCATGGTCCCCTGCACCACCGGATCCGCTTGGGTGACGATGTGGAGAAAGCCCAGGTTGGCCACCGGTTCCACGTCGGTGACCACCGGCACCGCTGCCGCCGGAGCGGGGGAATCGGACGGGGCCTGGGAGACCAGAAGCAGGAGAAGTTCGATGGGGGCCACAGTGACGTGCCTCTGAGGTCTGCGGCGGGGTCCTGACCCCTGGCGAAGGGGGAGTGCCGCGTCGCGCCAGGGACATCCACAGGCGGGAGGATCCGCCGGAAGGACTAGAACGCCGGCAGCGTAGTGGAATATTCCCCACCGATCAATGAGGCAGCCCGGCTCGGTCCGGACCACGCTATCATCCCCACCCATGAGCGGACGCGACGACGACATCGACTGGGAGGCTCGGGCCGAGGAGCTTCGCCAACTGTTTGAGGAAGGAATCTGGAAGGGCGTGTACGGCGCCGTCTCCGTTCATCCCGATGATGTGCTGGCCCACCTTCGCGGTCGCGGCCTCCCTGCCCATGATCTCCTGGCGGTCAAGGCCCTTTCGGTGGATGCCTTGGACCCCATCGCCAGGGAGATGATTCGGAAGGCCCGGCGGCGAGCGGCCTTCGGGGGTGCCTCCATGGGCCTGGCGGGGTGGATGGGCATCGCCCCCAGCATGGGGCAGCTCGGTCTGGTGCTGCTTCGCCTCGCCCAGGGGCTCTCGGTGGTCTATGGCTTCGATCACCGCACTCCAAGGGGGCAGATCGACCTGTGGAAGACCCTGGCTCGGGGGCTGGGGGCCGAATCCTCCGCCGAAGACTTTGAAGGGACCCAGGAGGAGTTGACCCAGCGCCTCCCCGCCCTGGTGGGACGCTCCACCACCTTTGCCAACCCCCTGGCGGTGCGCCTCGCCCAGGCCGCCGCCAGCCGCCTCCTGGCCACCACCCCCTCCCACGCCGCCCGGTTGGTTCCGGTGCTGGGGGGTGGCGCGGGAGGACTGGTCCACTGGCGTCAGGTGGGGAGGGCTGGAGAGAGGATCATGGAGCAATATCGCGCTCGTCACCTGCTGGGGACGGTGGACCTTTCCGCCGCTCAGGTGGCGGAAGTGGTTTCGGGTTGACCCGGGAGGCCGGTCAGGCGGAAACTGTCCCCCGGTCCCGCTGCGGCGGGGAGGTTGGTTGCTGCGGAAGCTCCAGGTGCCGCGCCCTCGCCCCCATCCGCGGCCCCGCGCCTTTTGGGGTTGTCTTACTGCAATGTCGTTGCTTTATCCCGAAGAATTTCGCGCCGAGCTGGGCCGGCTTCCCGCCCCTCATCCCTCCTTTCTGGTCTCCCTCTGCACCCGGGAAGAGGGGGCCATCCAGTCCTTTCGCACCAGCATCGAGAGCTGGTTCAGCCATCTGCGGGAGGATGCCCAGCCGGCCTATCGGGAGAAGCTCACCTCCCTGGACAACGACCGGTTCTTTCAGGCCTTCACCGAGATGGTGCTCCACGAGGCCCTTCTCCAGCGGGATCGCAAGATACTGACCTATCCCGAGGACACCGACGAGCCCATGTCGGTGGCGGTTTCCGACTCGGGGGAGTGCTTTTCCCTGCTGGTCCAGTCCTACATTCCCGAGGTGCAGGTGCGAGGGGGAATGACCGCCTTCAAGCATCTCCTGAGGGATCTCTCCGAGATCGAGCACCACTTCTTCTTTTCGGTCTATCTGAAGCGCTGGCTCCCCTACAACTTCAATCCCGGCCCCATCCGCAAGGCCCTGGAGGTGTGGCTGAACAGCCTGGATGAGGGCCTCTGGGAAGGGAAATACGCCGAGTATCGGGACGAACACATCCACCTGGAGTTCTCCATCCTGGACCGCGCCGAAGGCAACCGCCGCAATCTGGTGCGCTTCCGCATTCCACCGCTGCGAACCCCTGCCCTCCTGAGCGATCTGCAGGACCTCATCATCGCCCGCCTGAAGAACGTGACCCAGGCCGATCCTTCCATGCCCCTGGTGCTGGCCTTGTTTGGCAATGAAGCCTGGGGGCTGCCCGAGCACTACCTCCAAGACTTCCTGTTGGGAAAAAGCTCCACCTGTTTCAACTGGCCCACCGTCAGCGGCAGGGTGGAAAAGGTGAAGTCCTTCCGAAGGCGGGGAAAGGGAGCCCTGTTCAGCCGCCCCGAGTTGGCCTCCCTGTCGGCCCTTCTCTTCTGCGACAAGGAGTGGGAGAGGGACAGGGTGGTGTTCACCATGCGCCTCTATCACAATCCTTGGGCCAAGGTTCCTCTGAAGCCCGAGGCCCTGGACGGCTTCACCCAACTCCGCCCCCTGGCAGAGGGGGAGGACGTGGTGTTCCTCGGACACGACGCCGGTCGCTACAGCCGGGTGGACCTGGGCTAAGGCTCATTTTCTTATGGATCTGAAGCAGATCCGTACTTGATTCATCCCCTTCTCATCCTTTCTTCACTGACCTGGGGCCCTCATGAATCCCACCCCTCGCGACACCGGATGGATCGAGGTCATCACCGGCTGCATGTTCAGCGGCAAGACCGAGGAGCTGATCCGGCGCCTGAGGAGGGCTACATACGCCCGGCAGAAGGTGGCCATCTTCAAGCCCCGCATCGATGACCGGTACTCGGCCACCGCCATCGTCTCCCACACCGAGCAGAAGCTCCTCGCCTTTGTGGTGGAGGAGGCCAAGGAGATCTACCGGGTGGTGGAGACCGAGGGAGCCGAGGTGGTGGGGATCGACGAGGCCCAGTTCTTCGGTCCTTCCCTGGTGGCGGTGTGTGAGGACCTGGCCAACCGGGGGAAGAGGGTGATCGTTGCCGGACTGGATCAGGACTATCGGGGGCAGCCCTTCGAGCCCCTTCCCACCCTGATGGCCCTGGGGGAGTACGTCACCAAGAACCTGGCCATCTGCATGGTGTGCGGGAATCCAGCGGACCGAAGCCAGCGCATCGTCAACCGGGAGGCCCTGGTGCTGGTGGGGGCCACGGACGCTTACCAGGCCCGATGCCGCAGGTGCTTCGTGCCCGAGATGCCTGGGGTGGTCCAGGAGCCCCTGTTCCCCAAGGAGGAGGATGCTTCGTCTCCTACGGGGTGACTCCGCGCTTCGACGCCGCCTCCACTCTTTCCCAGAACGCCAGGAACGACTCTCCCATCACCAAGCCGATTTCCTTTTCTGGCAATCTTTTTCGGATCATTTCTCTCTTCAGGACTCCCGGCCACACGTCCTCCCGGTGAAGACCCGAGACCGCCTTGATTTTGCCATCCAGATCCGAACCGAATCCCACCCTGCTCGAGCCAGTCACCCGGAGAAGATGAGTGACGTGGGCCAGGACATCGGCAGGAGTGGCCTCTCCGGGAACCCCATCGGCCTCCCCGCAGACAAAGGGAGCATGGAACATCACCCCGATGAGCCCTCCTCCCTGGCCGATGCGCCGCGCCTGGGCGTCGGTAAGGTTGCGGGGGACGGGACACAAGGATCGGGCGTTGGAGTGGGAGGCCAGAACAGGTCCCCCGGGAATCTCCAGGGCCTGCTCCAGGGCCCGGTCACTCAGGTGGCTTACGTCCACCATGAGGCCCAATGCGTGAGCTTCCGCCACCAGTTCCCTGCCCCAGGAGGTCAGTCCGGGAGGGTTCCCCGCCTCGGCAGAGGAGTCGGCGTAGGCGTTGGCCGCTGTCCAGGTGGGGCCCACCATGCGAACCCCTTCCTCATGGACCCAACGCAGATCCGATGGACCAGAGGTAAGGCAGGACGCGCTTTCCAGGGCGAGGACCACCACCCTCTTTCCAATCGCCAAGGCCTCCCGCGCCTCCCGAGGACTACGAGCCAGAATCCAACCCGGAGCCCGGGCCAATCCCTCCCGGACCACCTTGAGCAGACGTTGAAGGTGGGCCCGAGGGTCAGGAGCCTGGGAGGGGCGAGGAATCCACAAGGCCTCCACCAGCACGGTAACCCCTCCCGCTTCGGCCAGAGCCAAGGAGGCCTCCAGCCCGGCCCCATCCATCAGGGATACCCTCTTCTCCAAGGAGGCGGTGGGGGTGTCCAGGTGGAGATCGACGACGGCGGGGAGGGAGGGGGAAGGAGGTGGGGAGAGGACGGGAGCGGGTTCAGCGGATTTTCCTGGGGAGCAGGCGAAGAGGAGGGGGAGGAGGGCAACGAGCCCGGCTTGCAGGACGACCCATTCCCGAAAGTGGATGCCCAGGTTTGGGTCCCAATCCCTGCTTGTCCATGGGAAACGCATCACCGAGGGATACACACCTGATGCCCTGAAGTACACCGTTGATGCACAAGGGACTGGCTTTGAGAGTCAGGAGGAGCGGAAGTTCGCAGGTTCAGGGAGCGATTGGCAGGGCCCGCATGGCACCCATCACCGCCGCATAGGTCCGTCTGAGATCCTCGTCTTTGGGAGGCCACGACGTGAACGGTGGAACGATGGCTGCATGAAGGGCGGAAGGAACGAGGGTCCCAGTCCTTTGCACTCCACCGCCGTGGACGGCGATCACCATTCTGGGCGCCGCCACCCGTCGCGATACCAGCTCGTCGGGCACAGCGTCCTCGCCACAGACTCGGCGCAGCAATGCATCGGACCCGTTCACCGTGGCGACGACGTCTCCCCTTGTCGGTGGATCTCCTGATTCAGCAGCGAGGTCGGGGGCGAGAGCCTCACTGGTGTGGTCATGGTGATTGATTGCCACGCCAAACCAATAAAGCCTGTCCGAAAATCTCAGGAAATACTCCACCTGGACCTGGTTGCCGTCCGACCTGAGAAGCGCAAAAAGGGGACCGTAGTTCGTCCACTTGCCATGGGATCCAGACTGATCCCGGAAGTGGACTCTCCATGTTCCCTGGGGCACACGGCTCCCCACTTCCACCTGAATTCCAGCACCCAGAGAGCGGAAGGGAAACGGTCCAACCAGGGACGCGGTGGGGAGGGTGCTCGGAACGTTGCCGTTGGTTTCTTCGGCACACGGACTGAGCCAAACCGATGATTGAGTGCCCCATGTACCCACCCCATAAACCGTGAGGGATTGCTCCGCTGACAGGTCCTGAGACGTCTTGTCGGCTACCGCCCCCTGCCGGTCAGAACCAGCACCGCGAGTAGACAGACTGTCAGGCGTATGCACACGGTCCGGTCTCGGATTGACTGTTGCAAAGATCTGGTCCCACTGACCCTCCCGGGTAGACGAAGCGAGCGCAACACTCGGTTATCGTCGTACAATCCCCGGTCCAAGCGCTGGGTCCGACGGTGGAGACTTGGCACCCCCGAAATTCCCAGTGCCCATGGCTCAAACTGCCCGTGCTGGGAACCGGAACTCTGCCTCCTCCCCCCTTTTGCCGGAACTCCACTGCCGCCACTCGCTGATATCGCCATTTAAATTCTCCAGAAGCTCGCTGCCTGGGCGACCGAGGCGTGCCTTCTGGAACGTGCTCAGTGTGGTGACCGCAGGAAGTTCGACGCCGCCCTCGGGCGCATTCCCGACCGGGAACCCGATCCGGATGACGCGATCTGATGCCTTTTTGATAGAGGCTCACCACCGTTATTACCTGGGCTGTCCTGAGGAATGGTGGCTCTCCCTCCGCTTCCTTCGTTTCTCCGCTCCTCCGTTTCAAAATGGGGATCAGGAGAGGGAACCGGCCTGACCCCGAGATGTCAAAAGGCCCCTGCTGGCTGCGGTACACCCCCCCATGGAACTTCTGCGCCACATCACCCACGATCCTTCGGTCATGGGAGGGCGTCCTTGCATCCGGGGGATGAGGGTAACCGTGGGGACGGTGCTGGGGCTCCCCGCCTCGGGCCGCTCTGAACAGGAAATCCTCCTGGCTTATCCCTACCTGGAGGAGGACGATGTCCGGGCAGCCCTCTCCTACGCGGCGTGGAGAACTGAGGAGTCTGGGTTTCCTCTGCCGTGAGCCTCTTGATTGACATGAATTCATCTCCGTCCCTCAATTCTCCCCTCCCCTGAATACTCCGCCCCCAAGTCCCCTCCAAGGGCCTGAACCCCCTGTGGAAATCCCCACCGGGACCGGGCATCCCACCATCCTTGACACCGCTCGGGACCGGCCCCTAAGCTGCCCCCGCTCCGGCGCCTGCGCGCAAAAAGAACAGGAATCGCAACCATGCGGAATTACTTTACAATCGCTCCATTCGCCTTGGGAACCCTCTTGCCAGGGACCGTGCTTGCGGCGGCTCCCCCTCCGGTCAAAGCCACCATCACCGCTTCCTCGGTGAACACCACCGACGAAGGCACCGATGCGGCTGACCGTGCTTTTGACGGAGATCTGGACACCTCCTGGGCGGAAGGAAAGGCCAGCGCCGGCAAGAAGGAATGGATCGAGATCGCCTGGGACAAGCCCCAGGTCATCACCTCCGTCTCCCTTTGGCCAGGGAGTTTCAAGGCCATGGACCACTGGGAGTCCCATAACCGCCTGGCCAAGGCCACCCTCATCATCACCACGGCGGCGGGAGACGTGTCCAAGACGGTGGAAATCGGCGACCGATTCGGCCGCAAAGACGTGAAGCTGGACGGGGCTGCAGGGGTCACCAAGGTCCGGCTCATCATCGTCGATGTCCACTCCGGCACCATCTACGACGACACTCACATCGCCGAAATCGCCTTCAACTTCCCCAACATCCGTCCCGACGTGCAGGCCGCTCTCGACACCTGGAAGGCCGACGTCAAGAAATACCCTCCCTTGGAAAAAGCCTATGTGGACGCCAGAACCGCCGCCTTCGACAAGGCCAAGGCGGGCCAGGACTTCGCCGCTTCCTTCCAATGGCTGGGAGACGCCCTGTCCCGCGGGGCTCCCTTCCTGGTGGCCAAGGTCAAGGAGGTGTGCCCGCCTGGATTCCGGATGCAGCACATCCCGGTGGACGATGAGGTCATCGAGGCCCTGCGAAAGCTCAAGAACATCGGGGCAGTGCCGTATCTGGAGAGGGCGGCAGCCCGCAGCGGAGGGGAGACGGCTGAATACCTCTACAACCTGGTGAAGCAGTTCAAGGCCTATGACGAACTTCAAAAGGCCATGCGGGAGGGAGTGCCCAACTACGGCAAGACCGGGGTGGCCAAGGGGGCGATGGCCGGGCGCGGCGAGTCCATCGGCATCGACATCGACTCCCGGGGGGATCTGTACATCGCTGACATCGGCAACAACCGGGTGCAGCGTTTCGCCCCCAACGGCACCTTCGACACCGCCTGGGGCAAGGACGTTCCTGTCATCACCGAGAGCTGGTTCGGCCAGACCGGCGATCCCTATGCCTCTGGCGCCTCCCCCGGCAAGGGTCCGGGAGAGTTCGAGCAGCCCTGCGATCTGGCGGTGGGCAACTACGACAACGTGGCCGTCATCGACGCTTCCAAACGGGTGCAGATCCTCAATGGTGAGGGCAAGCAGCTAGCCACCTGGACCATTCCCAGCGAGTACATCGTCCTCCCCAACAAGGGCACCTCCACTCCCATCGTCACCTGGTGGGGGGACAATTTCTACTTCCTCCTGGGCAAGGAAGTGTGGGGCTACAAGAACACCGGCGAGAAGGTGGTTCAGTTCGTGGTGGAGGATGACATCCTGGCCGGTGTAGTGGCCGACGGGAAGCTCCTGGTCCGCACCGCCAAGAATCGGGACATCCTGGAGTACGCCATCCAGGACGGCTTTCGTCAGGGTCGGTTCAACAAGAAGCCCATTGAAGAGGACGGCTCGGAGGACTGGGACATGGCCACCGACGAAAACGACAACGTCTATCTCCTCACCGACACCGGCACCCTCATCAAGTGGGACAAGAAGGGAAAGCTCCTTCACCAGGCCAACGTATCGTCACAGCCCCTGGCCCACCCTCGAATGGCGGTGTCCGGCGACGTCGTCTACGTGGTGACCAACGACCGCATCGGCAAGCTGGAAAACCCCTTGGCCGGGAAGTGATGCCCTGCGGTTCCAGGCTGTCGCGGTGATGACCTCCACCCTGCGGTGGCTCCTCCTGGCCGGGCTGCTGACTGGCGGGGCAGGTTGCAACAATTCGTTGGAATCAAAGGAGGATTCCGTCACCCATCCCTCCCCTTCACCCCTCTCCGAACCGGTTCGATCCCCTCCACCTCCCCCCTCCTCCCTCCTCCTGGGAGCCCCCTCTCTTTCTGCTGCCGACGAGAGCCGGGCCCGGGCCGCCCTGGAAGCCGTGGCCCGAGAAGGCGCCTCCGATCCCGACTCCCCCTGGGCTCTGGCCCACGGCATCCTCGCTTTTGGACTGGACTGGAAGACTCGCAATGGGGACAACGCCCTCCATCACATCGTAAAGACCTGGTTGAGGAAGGTCCCCGCTGGAGACGACCTGGAGCCGGTTGGCGGAAAGACGTCCTCAGCACTCCTGGGATTTCCCCGCACCTCAGGCACCATACGGGTGGAGCCCCACCGGGATCTGATCCTCAAGAATGCCATTGAGAGAGGCGCTTCGGGAACCGGGCCCTTTGCGGGAGTGACGGGAGCCCCATCTCTTTCACGCATCCTGGCCGATGCCCGGACCCGGTTCGCCTTCCTCCCCGGAAAGACAGGCAAGCTCGCCTTTCCCAAGCCCGACGACGTGGCCTGGTCGGCTCAGGCGTTCTGCCAGCAGGCCGCCAGAACAGAGCCGGGACCCGCCCGGGAAGCCGCCCTCGGCTGGACCCTGACGGATGGGCAGAAGACCACCCTGGAAGAGGTCAGCCGGGCCCTTTTGGAGATGCTGGAGGAGGAGACCGCCTTCCTTGCCGTGGCCCGAAGCCAGGGGCGCCCTCAGGTGGAAAAGCGCAAACAGGGAGTCTTTTCCCATACCTGTGGAGGGGCTCACCTCTATCAGGGGGCCCTGGCCTGTGCGGTGGCAGGGTTTCCCTCCGGGGAAGCGATGGCGCGGATGGAGGAGCAGACTCGCCTCTATTTGTGGAGAGCGGAGGTGGAACTGCCCCAGGTGGAAGAGGGCATCCGGCGGGCCCCTCAATTTGCTCCTCTTCTCATCAATCAACAGGTGAAGTTCCTCGGGCATCTGCTGGAGAGCGTCGGGAAGGCCCAACAAGGGGGAGTCTTCCATCCCACCCCCGAGGAGAAGGCCAAGATCACCGGTGCCCGCCGCCTCCTCCTGGCTCAGGCCCTGCGTCTGGAAGATGCGGGAATCTACCGCCGCCTGAACGAAATTCACCGCCACCAAGAGCAACTGGCCCTGGATCTGGTGGGAGACGCCTGCCACGCCCTCAGAGGATTGGAGCTCACCACCCCCTGATCCCCAGTCTCTTCCTTCTGGCGGCCAGTCTGATAGACTATCGCCGCTTGCGGCAGGACTTCTTGGGACCGGCCGCACCCCTGAGGATTCCCAGCCTTGTCAGCCTCCAGTCTCGAAATCGAGATCGCCGTTGCCCGGGGCGACGCCTACCTGTATCGGGCTCGCTTCCGCCCTGCCACCATCCTGACGGTGGGGTCGAATCCCATGACCACCATCAACATCTCCGGAGAGGATGTCCCTGATTTCCACGAGCTGCTGCGATTGAGCGAAGACGGGGCCCTCCTACGTTTCACTCCCGACGTGAGGGTGGACATGCTGGGAGTGGGGGGAGTGGTGCTCTCCAACGACGCCCTCATCGACCAGGATATCGCCCGCCCCTCCGGAGAGGGGTATGCCCTGCGCCTGGAATCGGGGAGCAAGGTGGTGGTCCGCATGGGCCTCCACAAACTGATGTTGAAAGTGGAACCCCTGGCCACCGCTGCGGTGCGGGCCCTCAAGCTGGGAGCCACCGAGGATGCTCGCTGCCCCTCTTGTGGAAGAATCCAGTCCCTGGCCCTGACCACCGGCGGAGCCATTACCGTCTGCGAAGGGTGCGGTGCCTTCACCCAGTTCCTGAGGGCCGGCGGGGCCCAGGCTCAGTTGGAGGCCGGGGCCACCCAGATCGGAGTTTCCTCGGGTCTGGCCATCGGCGCCTCCTCCTCCGCCCGTGCATCCATGCCCCCTCCTCCCAGCCATGATGATCTCCGGGGGGCGGACCTTCCCACCTTCGATGCCATCCAGGTCTTCAAGGAGGACGAGGGTCTGAAGACCATGGATGCGGTCAGCGCACTTCGGGGATCTCCCCAGAAGGAACCTGCCCCCTCCCCTCCCAAGAAGCCCAAGTCCATCGGGCCCAAGCCCTCCTCCAGGCCGCCGCCACCGGATAAAAGCACGCCAGCCATGACCTCTCGGGGGGCCGACCTCCCTACCTATGACGCCATCTCCGCCATCAAGGACGGGGGGATGAACACCATGGACGCGGTGACCGCCCTTCGCGGCGGGGTTATTGATGGTCCTCCTCCCGCCCGCAAGGACGAAACCCCAGCCAACCGTCCCGGACGTCCCGTCAACATCGCCGACATGGTGAAGGCCCAGGAGCCCCAGGTGAGCAAGGAGCCGGTTCGCCCTCCCCCTCCTCCTCCCTCCCGTGAAGTTCCCAAGACCAGGGAACCTCAGGTGAGCGCGCCCCCTCCCAAGGCCCTGGAAAGCGGTCATTGGGAAGAGACCGTCACCTTGCGGGCCGTCCACCCCAAGAAGAACGTCAATCTGGTGTGGATCGCCGTGGGCGCTCTGGGCTTCGGCATGGCCTTTGCCTTCCTGGCCATCTACATCGCCATCCGCCAGGGATGGATGTCGTTCTGAACAGAGTCCTGGGGATGTGATCCCCCCTGCTCAGGGCGGTTCTCCCTCCCTGCCCGTCGAAGATTGGGCGTTTTCGGTTGAGAGGTCTGGGTAGACGGGGTACTTTCTAGCCGACGGTCCCTGGAGAATCCCCCATGACCCCTCCCCTTCGCCCCGATTCCCGCTCCGGCGTTACCCTCATCGAGTTGGCGGTCGTCGTCGCCGTGATAGGTATTCTCGCCAGCATCGCCTCTCCCGAGCTGCTGCGGTGGAAGTACATGTACTCCCACAAGGCCGCCGCCGCCGACTTTGCTGCCGCCTGCGGTCTGGCCAAGGCCCTGGCCATCGGAGAGCAGAGGGACTACCGGATTCGCATCATCGCCACTGACGATTCCCCCACCGATGGGAAGTATCGGCTGAATGTAGGGCGCTGGGTGGTGGAGGGATGGAATGGCCTCCTCAGCCCCGAGGATTACGACGTGCTGCCCCTGGAGATGACCGCCGGCGCCACCGATCCCGTCCTGCCTGCCGACGGGGACGACTCGGCAACCCATGTGGAGGGGGACTACGACCTGGCCGCCGGTGAGCACGCCCAGCTCGGGATTTCCATCATCGACACCGGGGTGAGTTCCATCGTGTTCACCCCCAACGGGTATGTGGAACCCACCTCCATCGTGGAGACCGGCTGCCACCAGGTGGTTTGGTTCACCAACAAGTGGGCCAACGAAGATGTGTGCCTGAAGGTCTGTGTGGACACGGGGGGGAATGCCACCACCACCAACTCCACCTGCCCCTCTGCCGCCGCCCCCACTTGAGTGTTCTGCCCCAGACCCTCTCCCCTTCCTCCCTTCCCCCCGCCCTGTTGACTCTCACCCGCCGCGTCCGCGCCCGGGGAGGAACGGCGTGGCTGGTGGGAGGGGCGGTAAGGGACTCTCTGTTGGGTCTGCCCGTCCAAGATCACGACCTGGAAATATTTGGAATTACTGAAGAATCCCTACGAAAATGCCTGCATGGCCTGGGCAGGGTGACCCACGCAGGCAAGGTGCATCCCATGTACCTGGTGGGGGACTCCTCTTCGGGCTTCCAGGTGGGATTCGGTGGGGAGGAGGCCTCCTACGCCTCCCTGACGGAGGGGTGTCGGCGGCGGGATCTGACCATCAACGCCCTCCTTGCCGATCCCTTGAGAGGCATCCTGGTGGATCCGTTGGGGGGCCTGATGGACCTCTTTGCCGGTCGCCTCCACCCCTGCTCGACCTCCTTCGGCACCGACCCCTTGCGGGTGATGCGGGTGATGCGCTTCGCCGGCACCCACGAGTTCCGCCCCACTCCCTCCCTCCTGGCCCTGTGCCGACAGGCCCGGGTGGAGGAGGCGGATCCCTCCCGGGTGTTCGGGGAGTTGGAGAGGCTTCTCCTTCAAGCCCGGCGCCCCTCTCTGGGACTCCGCTGGTTGCCGTTTCTGGGCCTGGGACCGTGGTTTCCCGAAGTGCTGGCGATGCGGGGCGTCCCCCAGGATCCCCAGTTTCATCCGGAAGGAGAGGTGTGGACCCACACCCTGATGGTGGTGGACGAGGCCGCCCTGCTGCGGGTGGATGTCCCCGAGGAAGACCTCCCGGTCATGCTGGCCGCTCTTTTTCACGACCTGGGCAAGGCCACCACCACCTTTGCCAGCACCGATGGAAGGATCCGCAGTCCCGGTCACGACACCGTGGGCGCCGTGCTCACCCGTCGGGCCCTGGACAGGCTGGGGAGGCGGGGAGCCCTGGCGGGGACCGTGGAGGCGTTGGTCCGGGAGCATCTCCATCCGGCTCAACTCCACAAAGCCGCCTCCTCCAGTGAAAACTCCGTATCGGACGGTGCCATTCGCCGCTTGATGGACCGAATTCCTTCCCTCCCCCTCCTTCTTCGCCTGGCCCGGGCCGACCATCTGGGAAGAACCCTGCCCCGGGATCCCCAGCACCCTTTTCCGGCAGGAGATTGGCTTCTCCAGCGGGCCTCCTCTCTGGGGGTGTCCCTTCGTCCCCTTCCCCCCCTCCTGTTGGGGAGGGATCTGCTGGCCTTGGGCCTTCCCGGGGGACCCGAGGTGGGGAAGATGCTGCGGCGAGTGCGGGAATTGCAGTTGGACGGGACCCTGACCTCCCGGGAGGAGGCCTTGCAGTTCGTGAAGGAACTCGGGCAGCGGCCCGAGAAAGTCTCGCGTACAATGCCCGCCCCCTGAGCCCGGTCACCCCCGGAATCCCTTCCCCATGACCACCTTCCTGGGCCTCGATTTCGGCACCACCAACTCGGCCATCGCCGCCTCCACCCCCGAGGGAACGGCGATCATGGCCCGCTTCGCCAGTCCCCGAGGGCCCGTCGACACCTTCCGCTCCATCCTCCACTTCTCCCCCGAACGGCGGGACTCCCTGGGGGTGCCCGTTCCCTTCGCCGGCCCCGCCGCCATCGTCCATTACCTGGAATCGGAGGGAAACGGGCGCCTCATCCAGTCCATGAAGACCCACCTCTCCAGCCGGGGCTTCCGCCACACCCAGGTCTTCGGCCGCAACTTCACCCTGGAGGATCTGGTGGCGGCGGTGGTTCGGGGATTGAGCGTGGAGGCCCTCCCTCTATGGAAGGACGCCGCTCCAGTGATCGTCGCCGGAAGGCCGGTACGCTTTGCCCGGGCGGAGAGCGAGGGGGACGATGCGTTCGCGGAGGAGAGGCTGCGGCGGGCCCTGCATCTCGCCGGGTTTCCCCAGGTGGTGTTTGAATACGAGCCGGTGGCAGCGGCCTGGCACTACGAGGAGGGCCTGGACCACCGGGAAATGGTGCTCATCGGGGATTTTGGGGGAGGGACCAGCGATTTCTCCTTGCTGGAGGTCGGTCCGGGGGCGGCAACCACCTCATCGGGAACCCGCCAGGTGCTGGCCACCTCGGGAGTGGGCATCGCTGGGGACACCTTTGACAGCCGCATCATGCGTCACGTCGTCGCCCCCCGCCTGGGACGAGGCAGCACCTATGGGTCGGCTCTGGGGGACAAGATGCTGCCGGTGCCCGCCTGGCTTTATACCAGCCTGAATCGGTGGCACCACCTGAGCTTCCTGAAGACCCGGGAGACCGCCCACCTCCTGGACGACATTCACGCCCGGGCCAGCGACCGCCTCGCCATCGCCTCCCTCATCCACGTCATCGAGGATGACCTGGGTTATCGCCTCTACCGGGCGGTGGAGAGGGTCAAGACCGAGCTGTCCCAGAAGGAATCCAGCCGCTTCGTGTTCCGGGATCCCCCGGTCTACATCGACACCGCCATCACCCGAACCCAGTTCGAGGAATGGATCGCCGAGGACGTGGCTGCCATCGCCGCCTGTGTGGACGAGGCCCTGACTACCGCCTCGTTGAGCAACGGAGACGTGGACAGGGTGTTCCTCACCGGAGGAACCTCCCTGGTCCCTGCCGTGCGCCGGGTGTTTACCGAACGCTTCGGAGAGGAGAAGATCCGCACCGGAAACGCCCTGACCTCGGTGGCCCGGGGGTTGGCGCTGCGAGCGAGGGAGGTTCATCTGGGAAGATGAGTTCGTGGGGAAACAACCACGCCTCGTCCTCTGGAGAGAGCCATCCCAAAGGGGGGCCTCACCTGGCGATCGGTCACAGGGACGAAGCTCCCCCCAGGCTTGCAGGAGAGTCACCCAAGAAGCGATCTGGAGCTGGGCAGCGCTCAACCCCGTAGACGAACCAGGGAACGAGGAGCGGGTTGGGTCGACGCGGGAAAGCGCTTGCATCCGGTTCCGGTCAACTGGCTGGCCGTGACTTCGTCGCTCCTTACCCGGTACTCCGGAGGGCGGGGAACCCCGGGATTCATGGACCTGGCCTCCCAACCCCCCGAATCTCCACCACAAACCGCGTTCCTCCTCCTTCCCGGGGCAGGCAGAAAGCCTCTCCTCCGTGGCCCCGGGCGATCTGCCTCACCAGGGCCAGGCCCAAGCCCACTCCCCCGTCGGCTCCCTCCCGGTGCCCCGGGGGACGGTAGAAGGGCTCGAAGATCCTCTCCCTCTCTCCTTCGGCCACCCCGGGCCCCCGATCCGAAACCTCCACCCTCGCCCCACCGCCGGGCAGTGCCTCCACCCTCACCGAGACCTCCTCCCCCTTGCCGTGGCGCACCGCATTCTCCAGGAGGTTTCGCATCATCCGACGCAACATCCTGGAATCCCCCAGGATTTCTATCTCCTCTCCGGTGGTTTCCGCCCCCACCCGGGTCCCTTCCTCCCTCGCCAGGGTTGAAATCGCTACCGGTTGAGCTCCCGCCAGGGGTTCTTGAGACTGAAGGCGGCTGGACAGGAGCAGATCGCCGATCAGCTCATCCAACTCGGCGATGTCCTCCTCCACCTGAGTCACCAGGGAGGTGCGTCGCTGGGGAGTCAGGCTTCCTGCCGAGTCCTCCCCCTCCAGCAGCTCCAGGGCCAGGCGCACCCGGGCCAGGGGGGAGCGTAGTTCGTGGGAGGCGCTGGCCAGCATTCGCTTCTGCCCCTCCACCAGGGCCTCGATGCGTCCTGCCGCCCGGTTGAAGGATTCGGCGAGCTGGGCCACCTCATCCCTACCCCTCACCGTCACCCGTTTGGAGAGGGAACCGCGCCCCCACTCTTCCACCGCCCCTTGCAGGGACTCCAGACGCCGGGTCAGACGGCGGGACAGGGGGTGACTCCCCAGGGCGATGGCCAGGGCCACGGTACAGAGGAGCAGCAGGGGGCGAATCCCCCAGCTCCGGTGAAACTCCCGGCGGGGGGCCGCCACCAGAAACTTTCCCGGCTCCACCGGCAAAAACACCCCCCACCTCTTCTCTCGGTGAAACCACTGGGGAGAGGTGAGAGGAGCGAAAGGCTTGGGCAGCTTGGAGGAACCTTCGGCCAGAAGCGGACTCCCCTCTTCCCAAAGTTGGAGATCCAGATGAAGACGATCTCCCCTCTCCTTCAACGTCTGGGCCCTCTGGGAAGCCTCCTCAGGGAGCCCGGCCACCAGGATCCTCCCCGCTTCCTGCAAGGCGGGCAGCATCGGGCTCTCCCGGGGATCCTGATCCACCGCCTTCAGCACCATCCCCGCCAGGAACACCGCCAGCAGGCAGATTCCCACGAAGTGCAAGTAGATCTGGGTCTGAAGACGATGCATCACCGGCCCCTGGAGGAGCTTCCCGAGCCCTCCTCTCCATCCTGAGAGCGCACGAACAGGTAGCCCACGCCCCGGATGGTGAGGATGCGGCGGGGAGCCTTGGGATCGTCCTCGATGGCGGCCCGGATGCGGGACATGTGAACGTCGATGGAGCGGTCAAAGGCTTCCAGGGATTCCCCCTTTACCTTCTCCATCAACGCTTCCCGGGTGAGGGTGCGGCCGGGATGCTCCGCAAGGATCCGGAGAATCTCAAACTGATGGCTGGTGAGGAGACGGGTTTCCCCATCCACCCGCACCTCCCTCGCCCCTTCGTCGATCTCCAAGCGACCAAAACGCCGCACGATGGCCTCCGGGGCAGGGGAGAGGCGCCTCAGCACCGCCCGCAGCCGGGCCAGGAGCTCCCGGGGGTTGAAAGGCTTGGGAAGATAGTCGTCGGCGCCGCTCTCCAGCCCGACAATGCGATCCACCTCGTCCCCTCGAGCCGTCAGCATCAACACCGGAATCGGGGACCGGGCCCGCAGGCGGCGCAGCACCTCGAATCCATCCATGTCGGGGAGCATCACATCGAGAAGAACCGCGTCGTAGACATCTCCTTGAGAGGCGTGAAGCCCAGACGCCCCGTCTCCCCGCACGTCCACCTTCATTCCCGCTCCCCGCAGGTAGGTGGCCAGCATGTCGGCGAGGCGATCGTCGTCGTCAATGAGAAGAAGGCGATGGGTCACGGTCGTGAGAGTAGGAGGGGGAAGGGCTCTCTACAAGGCGATCCCCCCGGTTCCTCAATGAAGAGCCGGGGGGACCTGACCGAGCCGGACTCAGCGGTGGAACTTCTCCAGCTTCTCCGCCAGCTCCACCCTCTGGGCGGGGGTCAGCACATTGGCCAGGTCCGCCACCGCGTCCACCACCCTTCGAGAAGCCTGCTCTGCCTGGACCAGGCCCTGCTGACGCAAAGTGTGGAGCTGATTGCGGTCCACCACGTCCGCGGTGAGAGCATCGGTGAAAGCGTCCTTGAGGGCTTCCTTCTCCGCCTTCATGCCGTACAGATCCTCCACTGCCGAAGCCACGATGGCGCTGGCCGCCTCGGTCTGAGCGTCATCGGCGTCCACTTCCCGGAGGATCCACTTCGCCCCCTTGCTGGCGTGGGACTGGGCCTCCTCCAGGGTGACCTCGCCACCCCGATGACACTTTCCAAAGCCTCCAAACCCTCCGTCACCAGCGAAGGCAAACTTCACCAGGGCGATGGTGCCTCCCAGGGCCAGAAACAGGGTCAGCATCCGGAAGAATCGCCCTCCGTGGGAGCTCCGGCGGTGGCCCCGGCAGGACGAGGAGGAGGAGGTGCCGTCACCGGCAGGGGTGGTAGAGGATTCGGGGGAAACATTCTCAGTGGTCATGGTCAGAGCCTTTGCCAAGGGGAGGTTGCTTCAGCGCCACCTCACAGGACACAAGCTAGGAAGGGCTCCTTTCTGGGATGCGTCCCCCTCGTAAAGTTTTGTAAAGCTCCTCCACCATTGAGGAATTACTGACTTCTTCCGGCTCCCAACGAAAGGAGGAGAAGGAAGGAGGCGAGGCAAAAGAGGGGGCCAGGGACCGGGAGGCCGAGTGCAGGCGAGCCCGCGTGAGGGAGCACAGGGTGGGAAGGGAGGGATTTCCAGTGGGAGTGGCCGATTCTACCAGCAGGACCCGGCGCCTTCCCCCATCCAGAGCGTTCACCTTCCACACCGCTTCCCCGGTGGTTCCCGAGCCGGCAAAGAAGTCCACCACCAGGTCAGACCCTCCCGGCGTGGTGGTGATTCTAATCAATTTTTCTAATAATCTCAACGGCTTGGGAGTGTCGAAGACCCGTTGAGCTGCATGGCTTGGGATCCGGACCAGCAGCTCCTTCTTGGCCTCCTGGGTGTGGCCCACCTCGTCGCAGGTCCACAGGGTCTGGGGAACTGCTCCTCCCTTGACCTCCCCCAGAAAACGCTTCAGTCGGGGCACGTTGTTTCCCTTGGGCCCCCAATGAATGCGCCCATCGGCGTCGAGGGCTTGGAACTTTTCCAGGGAGACTCGCCAGAAGGTCCCCGGAGGGGGGCCGGAAATCTCCCTTCCCGACGGGCAGGTCACCGCCCATCGCCCCTTGCTGTAGGGGTTGCGGGCCGTGAGGTTGTCCGACGCCCAGGGCCCCCGAGGATCCCCATCCCGGTTGACGTAGCGAGCATCCGACTCAGGTCTCCGGGGAAGAAGGCAGGGGGTGAACCGGTGTCGATTCCGGGCATAGCAGACGATGTACTCGTGACTTTGGGAGAACCGCTTCGCCGAGTTCTTGGGGGCAAACACCTTCTGCCAGATGAGGGTGGTCACGAAATTTCCCGCCCCAAAAATCTGGTCGAGAAGCAGGCGCAGATGGTGAACCTCTCCGTCGTCGATGGACACGCACAGCAGGCCGTCCTCCTGGAGAAGTTCCCGTCCCAGACGAAGCCGAGGCCCCATCATCGCCGACCAGTCCCCGCCGAATCGATCCCGATATTGGAAGGCCTGGCCGGTGTTGTAGGGAGGATCGATGTAGATGAGCTTCGCAGCCTGGCACAGGGGCTTCTTGAGGTGACGAAGAACCTCCAGGTTGTCCCCTTCGATCACCGACCCCCCAGCCTCCTCGCCGGATGAACCGTCCAGGGCCCGCAGGGATCCTCGGGGGTCCCCTTCCTCCTCCCGCCTTCCCCCTCCAGTCATTCCCTCCCCTTCCGAGCCACCACGGCGGAAATCACTCCGCCATGCTGAGAATTCTCTGGGAGGGGGAGGCGTCGAGCGGAAGGATCCTTGGCCTCCACCGGCTCCCAGAATCTCCGGGTGATGTCGGCCTGGGCCAGCCAGTTCACCATCTTCCCTTGAAATCCCAGGGGATCGGCGTGGACATCCACCACCACGCAGACTCCCCCGGGAGCCAGGAGGGACCACAAGTGGGTGAAGATCGCCACCGGGTCGGGAAACACGCTCATTCCCAAAAACACCTGGAGGCGGTCAGGACGGATCGGGGCGCCCGCGATCTCCTCAAGTTCCATCAAGGTCAGGCGGGAGGCATCGACCTGACCGAGGGAAACGCCCGTCCACCCTTGGGAATCCACCCTCTTTTGGGCCTGGCGCAGCATCCCCGGGGAGAGATCCACCCCCAGGACCCTTCCCCCAGGACCGAGTTTTTCCAGGAAAGCCGGGAAGCTCTGACCGGTGCCGCAGGGAACGTCCAGAACCACTGAATCGGGGGCCAGTTCCAGGGCGTCCCGAGCCAGGAGTCGCTGCTGCCGGTAGAGAGGCTCCAGGGATGCATCGTAGAAGCTGGAAAACAGGTCGTACCACACCAAGAGGGTCTCCAGGACAGGGAGGAGTGAAAGACGATCCTACCGTCGAGAACGGAGTTTCTTCAATGTCGCTTCGATGGGCGCGGAGACCCCTTCCTCTCCACCTGTTCCCTCTCCCACAGGCGCAGATGGGCGGCCTGAAGGGTGGAAGCGAAGGTGGGGGAGGCGGAAACGGTCTCTTCGTAGTGATCTCCATCGTTGTCGGAGAGGAGGCTGACGGCGTGGTTGAAGTCGTTGTCGGGAATGATGTAGCTCAGGTAGTCCCCCGCCATGGACATGGGGAACACGAAGGTGCCGGTGGTGAGGTCTACCAGGGGTGGAGTTCCATCTTCGTCCACGCTGCCGGGGCTTTCCGACCAGGAGTAGGGGGAGTCGTGAATGTGCAGGCAGTCGCAGTCCCCCTGGGTCAGATGATCCTGGCAATCCTCGTATGAAACGGCGTCACAGGCGGGGTCGTGCTGAGGAAAGTATCGGCTCCCCCTCTCCGAGCCCCGCAGCCCAGGATTCTCGCTCTCCGCCGTCCACAGGGGATCGTCGTCGGGAGTTCCCCAGAACACCTCAGGCAGCAGCTCGCCGGGGAAGGTCAGGAACTGGGCCGGTCCCAGGGTCACCCTCCACACCTGATCCTCCACGCAGCCAAAGTCGGTGGGGTCGTCGGCGTCGTACCCCGGGCACAATTTTGGATCGGTGACCGCCGCTGAAGCGTCCAAGGAGAAGATGTCCAGAGGAATCAGTAGGGAATACGCCAGGTTATCGATGTGGATGTACACCCTCTCCGCCGTGGACCACAGGGGCAGGAGATCGGTGTCGGTGCCTTCCGCCAGGATCCCCAAGGCCGCCTCCCCCACCAGAAATCCCAGGCTCCGGCAGAACTCCCAGGAATCGGACTCGGCCCACCGGGGAACGCTTCCCTCCTGCCCTTCCTCCCACACCCTCTCCCCCTCCTCGTCCACCAGGGGCACCTGCCCTCCCAGGGCCGACTGCATCCCTCCCAGGGCTTCGGGGAGGAACATTGCCATGCCCGAATCCCGAGCCTCCAGGTACTCCCTCAGGTAGCCCACGTAATCGGCGCTGATCTCCCCGTTCGACCCTCCCCTCACCTCAGGATGCCCCGCCCACACCACCAAGGTGGCCACCCCATCTCCCGCATCGCCGCGAAGTTGCAGGGCAAACAGGCGATCAGACGCAATAAGGGGGTCCCGGATGTCGTGGATCAGCCCGGCCATGGTGGGTTCGATGTTGTCCCCTCCGAAGGCGCTGCCATTGAAGAACCGGTCCCTCTCCCGCAAGGCCTGGGATCCCATCCTCGCGGTGACCGGAACCATGGAGCCCGCCGCTTGAACCACCGCCTCCTCGATGGCCTGGGACACCATGGCGTTGTATTCGGGATCGATGCCGCTGATCACGTTGTCTGACGAGGGGTCGGGGTTTCCCCACAATCCCACCACGTCCGGGCCCTGGTGGTTGTGGGAGGAGGCCACCAGGAGCCTCTCTCCAGAGAATCCCCGGGCCATCAGGGCCTCCCGAGCCACCTCGATTTCAGGCTTCTGCAGTCCCACCAGATCCAAGGAGACCAGGGCCAGATACTCCCCCGCCCGGGACAGAACCAGGGCCCTGGCCCAGATGGGATCGTGAACGCCTGAGGCAGGGCGCAGAGGGCTGAAGCCGCCGATAAAGGTGGCGTCAAAAAAACCGTCTCCATCGGTGTCCTCAAAGGGTTCGTCGCACCCCTCCCCCGCACCGGATGGATCGTCCAGACAGCCATCAAACAGGGCATCCCCGTTCAGATCGGTGAAGGTCTCGGTGATGAAGGGAGTGATATCCACCTTGGCCACCCCGGCATGAATTCGGCCGTCATTCGCCAGATCCATGCCCAGAGGGGTCTCCTCAGGGGCTGCCGAGTCGTCGTCGGAAAAAGTGCCCTGGCTGCACGCCATGAGGAGGAAACCCGCCGGTATCAGGGGGAAAAGCCAGGCGGAGCAAGGAAGTGGGGAGAGCATGGGCGGGAGCATAGCAGAGGGCTTCCCGCCCGTGGCAAGATGTTCAGGTCACCGCGATCCACCATCACACCCCTCCACCCCGGTGCCCCTCGTGCCCTTCCGCCCCTTCCTCTTGATTCTCTCCATCTCCGGCCTTCTCCTGGGGGGCTGTACGGTAGAAGAGGACCCCTGCGGTCAGTTCACCGGGGCAGAGGCCAACCTGGACTCCATCCATGAGGTGGTGTTCGCCAACAGTTGCGCCTTCTCCTCCTGCCACGGAGGAGGAGCACCCCAGGCGGATCTGGACCTCTCCACCCCCGATGCCGCCTACGCCTCCTTGATTGACATGCCGTCTTTGACGGGCTCCTCGGGTAAGATCCTGGTCTCGCCGGGCCAGCCGGACTCTTCCTATCTTCTGGATAAATTGAAGGGGATTGGCATTGAGTCCAACGAGTCCTTCCCCGACGCGACTCCCATGCCTCCCTCCCAGGGGGGACTGTGTGAACCCTCCATCACCGCCATTTCCGACTGGATCGCCCAGGGGGCCCCCCGATAGGCGTGAGAGGGTTCCCGGCCCCATTTCCCAATCAGGATCGGTATCTTGCCGGGAATTGCCCTTGACACCGACGGGCTCCCGCGCTTTTCTTCCCCACTTCTTGCGCCCACCCTGCCGGGCGGCCCCCTGAATGGGGGAATCGCCGCTTCCGTCTCTGGCTCAGGCGCTGCTGCCAGTAAGGCAGATGCCCTTGGAGTTCCCATGCGTTCGTTTTCCCTGGTCTTGATCCACGCCCTGTGCCTGTCTGCCCTTTCCCCCGCCCTGGCTGCGGACGATGAGGGAGGAGACAGCGGTGACGGCGAAGAAGGAGGCAAGGAAGGAGGAGAGGGGGGAGAGGGTGAAGACAAGGGGGGCAAGGGGGAAGAGGGAGGCGAAGAGGGGGAGCCCAACCTCAAGCGCCCCGACGAGGACACCGGCGACTGGACCTATGAAGGCCAGAAGGAGGAGACCACCAAGAAGCCCGACGGCCCCATCAAGAAGGCCGATCTCCCCGCCGAACCCCCCGCCTCAGGGGTTACCGGAGCCTGGTATTCGGTGGAGGTGGACTGCCCCACCTGCGAATCGGTGCTGGGGCAGACCATCTCGTTGGATGAGCCGTTGGTGATGCGGCAGTTCTACGATCAGTTGATCGTCAACCCCGACGCCAAGGGGGGCAAGATCGTCTACATCAATGAGGGGCAGAATCGGCCCATCGCCGTGCTTTCCCAGTCGGGCAACCGGTTGATCGTCGCCGAATACACCATCAAGTCGGGGGAGAGGAAGACCGATATTTATGCCACGGTCTGGGACTGGACCCCTCTTCTGGACAACCGCCTCCTCTACGGCCGCAAGTACACCATCTCCGCCTTCAAGCCCGAAGCGTGGGCCTCCTGGGAGAAGGGATATCAGGCCGCTCACACCTTCATTCCCGAAAAGGAACTGCTGACCTACGTTGGCCTTTCCAACGTCAAGTCTCTGACCACCGAGAAGAACAGCTTCGACCTGGGGGACAAGGCCCGGGTGGTGTACCAGGGGGCCAACGCCTGGGTGAGGAGCGACTTCAACAAGGACGCCTACACGGCCCTTCAGGTGAAGCTCAAGGCGGAGAAGGAAGCGGAGAAGCAGCGGCTGGCTGACCAACAGAAGTCTTACCAGGACGGCCGCGCGGCCATGAAGGGGAAGGATTACGCCACCGCCCGCTCCTCTTTCGAGAGGGCCAAGAGCCTGGGATTGGACACCGCAGACCTGCACTTCGACCTGGCCACCGTCTATCAGATCCAGAAGGCCTACGAACTGGCCATGCCCGAATACCAGTGGGTCATCGACAAGGATCCCAAAGACACTGCGGCCATGTACAACCTGGCCCTGGTGATGGAAAAGCAGGGCAAATTGAAGGACGCCCTGGCCTGGTATCAGAAGGTGATCAAGCTGGATCCTTCCGACGAAAAGGCCAAGGACAAGGCCCTCGAAATCGCCCTCAAGCTCAGCGGCGGCTGAGATGCTGCTGCGCCTCGGATTCCGTTGTCGTGGGTCCTCCCCAGATTCCTCACCATGGAGGCCATGGCTCCGGAGTTGGGGCCCCTCCTCTCCCCTCCTTTCCGGGCACCATGGCGGATCGGGGCCCCAAGCTGGTAGTCTTCCCCCATCCTTGAGGATGGCCCCTTTCCCGTGCCCCCCAACCGTCCCCCCGCCAACGACCCGATTCTTCATCCTCATCGAGACGACGTAGGTCCCCTTCGCAGCTACCTGGATGCGGTGCTCCGCCCGGGTCCGGGGATGCCTTCCGCCGTGGCCATCGACGGAGAGATGCTGGGGAGCGACCGCTATGTGGCCCTGGAAATCAAGAATCGTTCCCAGGAGCGTTTTCTCGTTGAAGTGTTGGATCGGGACCTGAACCGCAACGCCTGGATGCAGGTGTTGAGGGCAGAGATGGGCCGCTCCCCCAGGCCTCGGGAGGCGTTCCTGAGGGAGGCCCAGACCCTGGCGGGGCTCACCCATCCGGCCTTGCCCTCTGTGTTCGACATCGGATTTCTTCCCAGCGGCGAAATCTACTACACCCATCGCCCTCCCCTGGGGAGACCGGCCTCGGTCCTGGCCACCGACGAATCTGCTCGCATTGGACAGGTGGAACTTCTCCTGGGACTGGCGACAGCGGCCCGGGCTATCGATCAGGCGGGCCGGGCAGGTCTCCATCACCCCCACCTTTCGTCGGAGCACGTCGCCATGGGGGATGATGGCGATGTGCAGGTATGGGGATTCGTTCAAGGATCGGGCCCGAGAGGCGACCGCGACGCCTGGCCCGAGGTGATGGGCTTGGGGAAGGTGCTGTATCACCTCCTGGCGGGACTTCCCCCCGATGAGCCGTTGACCCCCCCCCGGCAAAGGGCACCCCACCGGGGGATTCCCGTAGATCTTCAGGTCCTCTGCCTTCGCTGCTTCGGACTGGCGGAACCCTCCTTCTCCCGCCCCCAGGGGTTTGCCCGGGCCCTGGTGTCCCTGCTGGAGGGGGAGGGTCGGCGAGATGAGGCGGAGAGACTGGTCCTTCAGGCCGAAAAAGCCATGAAGCAGGCCCAAGCCCATACCCGCACGTCCTTGCGGTTGAAGGGAGAGTTGGGAGCCCTGGCCACCGACCCTTCCCTGTTCCACACCCTAGGGGCCAAATCCAAGCGATCCAGCCTGGATGACGCGCTGAACGCCTCTCGCGCCGCCGCCGAGGCCTCTTCCTCCCAGGCGGAAGACCATCTGGTGCGGGCTCTGGAGAGAAATCCCCGCTCCCTGGAGGCCCTGGCGGGACTGTCGGACCTGTACTTCACCCGGTTTCGAGAGGCCGAGAACGCTCGCGACCCCCGGGACATGGCCAGGTGGGCTGCCGCTTGCCGCCGGGTGGGCCCGGGCCGGCACGATGCCCGCATCCTGGCCCCGGGCTCGTTGACCCTCACCAGCCCCTCTCCCGCCGCCACGGGGTTCCTCAGCCGCATGGAAAACAAGGAGCGCCGTTCCCTGCCTGGACCGGCCAGGACGCTGGGAAATCTCCCCATTGAGGAGTTCTCCCTGGCACCAGGCAGCTACCTCGTGCGAGTGGAAGCCCCCGGCCGAGCTCCCGTCCTGGTCCCCCTCTGCATCCGCCGTGGGGAGTCCCTCACCCTCTCCATTCCCCTCCTTGACGCCGGAGAGGTGGGACAGGATTGGGTGTACATCCCCCCTGGCCCCTGCGAGTTGGGGGGAGATCCCCTCCGTCCTGAGGAGTCTCCTCCCCTCTCGGTGGAGGTTCCTCCCTTCCTCATGGCCCGGTTTCCAGTGACCTGTGGGGATTTCGCCGCCTGGATTCGAGACCTGGCCGAGAAGGATCCCGCCACCGCCGATGCTTGCCTTCCTCGCCCTTCGGAGGGGGGGGAACCCTTGTGGCGCCTGGATCCGTCGGGACACATGGTGGCCACCCCCGGAAGTTCTTCGGCCTTCTCCTGGCACCCCCGCACGCCGGTGGTGGGGATCACCCGGGAGCAGGCCCGGGCCTATGCTCGCTGGTTGTCGGCGCGGACAGGACTTCCGGTGCGATTGCCTGATAGCGCGGAGTGGGAAAAGGCGGGGAGGGGGGCGGACGCCCGCATCCACCCCTGGGGGAATCGATTCGACAGCGCGTTTTGCCGGATGGCTCGAAGCGGCGGAGGGCCCCCCTCTCCCGCCCCGGTGGGGGCTTGCCTGGAGGACGTTTCCCCTTATGGAGTTCGGGATCTGGCGGGAGGAGTGATGGAATGGTGCGAGGGGTCCATGCCGGGAGCCTCACATCTGGCTCCGGTGCGAGGGGGGTCGTGGGCGTCCGACGAGGCTGGCTGTCGGCTGACCAGGGTGGTGGACGAGTTGCCCCAGCGCCGCTTCTTGACGGTGGGGTTCAGGCTCGCTCGCGACCTTCCATGACCGGAGCGCTGAACCACAGGTGCCCTCCCCGCAGAGGAGCATTTTCTTCATCGGATCCCTCTCCCCTTCACGGCAACACCACCGCCAGCAGCTCCCCCCGAGGGTCAAACAGGGCCGCCTGTCCCACCTTCAAGCTCCCCATCTGCCCCCTCAGCTTTTCCTTCACCGCCGCTCTTCCCGCCTCATCCAAGGCATTCCAGCGAGTCCGATCCACCACGCCTAGGAACATGGGACTCTCCTCGCCGCGAATGATCGCTGACTGGACCACGCCCCCAAAGGCCCCCAAGGTTGCAGCGGAAACCTCCTTCCCTCCCGTGTCTCCTCCCCTGCCGAACCCGATGAGGATGCCCACCAGAAGGGCCACTGCCAGAAGGACTCCCACCACCCCCGGTCGGCTGAACATCCCCTTCGCCGATGGCTTTGGGGGAGGCTCCACCACCACTGCCGAGAATTCTGCCCGGCGGGGAACCCTCTCCCGGGAGCGAAACGCGGCGGGGTCGTATTGAAGGGGGCTGTTGCGCCCCGCCCGAAAGTAATCCTCGGGAATCTGGAGGGCCGGGAAAACGGAGATAGGCTCGTCCCCCGCCAGGGCGTTCCAGCGATCCCGCAGGGGGAGGGCTTCCTGCAACAGGACCCGCTGCCCCGTCTTCAGGTCCGGCTCCTCCTTGGACTCCCCCTCCCTTCTCAGCATTCCCCGCACCGCCACCTCCTTGAACACCCTCTCCGCCGCCTGGAGATTGGCTCGGATGCCGTCGGCCAGCCTCTCCTGGACCGAATGGGAGAGCCCATCCCATTCAGCCAGTTGCAAGGTGGACCAGGCCAGCGCCATTCGAGAACCAAACAGGAGGGCCCGGTCGTCATCCTCCTCCCGGTGGGTGGTCCAGGTGGTGGGGTCGAAAGCTAGAAGGAGGCTCTTCTCCTCGTTTCCCAGGCGAGGTATCGCTGTCATCACCCACTCCTCCGGAAGGGGGCCGGAGGGGGGATCTCCCTGGAGGGGATGGCGAAACTGGAGCAGGACATCCACGATGCGGGGTACCCCATCAAACAGGGCAGGAAGATCCCTGGAGCCCCGCCGCGCCATCGCCAGGAGCCGATCCTGATCAAGGCTGGAAAGATCGGCGAAGCGCACCGCCACCACTCCTCCTGACGACCTGAGAACCTCCACATCACAGTGCAGGGGGTGCCCCGCCGACAGCTCCACCACCAAGGACGCCATGGCTCCGCTGGGAAGATCCCCGCTGACTCGCAGTGCCGCCCCTCCCGGGCCCAGGTCGATGGTGGTTCCGGGAAAGGCTCTCCCCTCCCATTCGAGAACAACCGGCCGCGCCAACCGCAGACGAGGCTCCCGGGCTGCGGCAAGACCCAGATTCTCCAGGAGACGGGCTCGCAGCGTATCGGTGCCCTGGTCCAGGTGGATGACCTCCACGCATCCCGCCTCTGCGGCAGCCTGGGGATCCACCCTCTTCTCAGGAAGGTCGAGAAGCACCGTTCTTCCTCCTCCCTCCACCGCCTCCCGGCAGGCGAAGAGGAGGTCTTCCGACGAGGTTCCCACCTCCCCCACCACCACCAGATGGGGGCTCAGGGAGGTCACCGCCTCCCGGATTCCCCCCGGCTCCCGATGCCACTCCAGGTGCATCGACCGCCGATCCAGGGTGGAAGCCACCACGAACCAGGAGAAGCCCCCCTCGGAGATCACCAGGATCTTGTGGTTTTTCATTAGCAATACTCAGGCAAAAAAGTTCTCTTGTATCTTACTTGATTTTTGCAATCCGAAAAGATGGATTCCACCGGAGCTGCGACAAGGTTCCTTCCCCTCGGAGGAGGCTCCCGGCCCCCCTCCTCCTCATCCCCTCTCCATTCTCCCTGGACCCGGGGTATGCTCCCTGGCCCTTGCATCGGGTCAGAAGAGGAGATGTCGCGGTGTCCGATTCCCAGGAAAAAGCCCGATCCGTCCGGCGGATCCTGTGGTTCATCCTGGGGTTGAACGTTTTGACCGCTCTTGCCAAGCTGGTATATGGGGGAGTCACCAGCACCCTCACCATTCAGGTGGATGGGGTTCACTCCCTCCTCGATGGGTCCTCCAACGTGCTGGCTCTGCTGGCGATGGCCTTTGCTCATGCTCCCCCGGACCGGGAGCATCCCTATGGGCACGGGCGATTCGAGACCTTGGGGACCGTGGCCATCGGGGTGATGATCCTCACCGGGGGAGTGGCGGTGGGCAGAGAGGCGTGGGCCAGCCTGCATGGCCACCACGCTCCCCACCCCGGGTGGGGAGGGGTTCTCCTGGTGGCGGGGGTGGCGGGGATGAATTTCGGCATCTCGCAGTACGAATCCAGCAAGGGCCGGGAGTTGGGCTCTTCCCTCCTGGTGGCCGACGCCGCCCACACCCGCTCCGATTTCTACTCCTCGCTGGTGGCCCTGCTGGCCTCGGTAGGGATCGTCACCGGGCATCCCGGAGTGGATCTCCCCGCATCGCTGGTGGTGCTGGGGCTCATCCTCCACACCGGATTCGAGGTGTTGCGTCGGGAATTGGGGGTGCTGGCGGATAGGGTGGCGGTGGATCCGGAAGCGGTGAGCCGGGTGGTGAGGGCCGTCCCCGGAGTGAGGGGATGCCACAAGGTCCGTTCGCGGGGAGGGCTCGCCTCTGCCTTCGTGGATCTGCACATCCAGGTGGATCCCTCCCTCTCCATCCGCGACGCCCACTCGGTGGGGGGTGCGGTAAAGGCAGCCATTCGCAGCGCGTTCTCAGGCGTTGTAGACGTGCTTATTCACATCGAGCCAGACGAAGAGGAACCTCCTATCGCTTCGGAGGGGGAGGCGAGGTCCCCCTGACCCCATTCTGGGAAGGGGACTCCACCAGCCCTTGCAGCTCTCCCCCCAGGGAATCCCCCGGAAAGAGGCGCCCAAAGGCGTCGGCCAGCTCCTGAGCTTCCTTCTTCTTGCCCAAGGCCAGGGCAATGACCACCCGGTTCCATACCGCTTCCCGGTAACCCGAATCCCCAGGCTTCACTTTGGAAAAGAACCCATCCCCCTGCTGGAGGGAGAATTCCCGGTCCCCTTCCTGAGTCGCCTGCTCCGCCGTCCGAAACGCCACCATGCCCTGCCCCATGGCCACCGCCTGGGGAGAAGCGCCATACACCTCTGCCTCCTGGAGCCTTCTGCGGGCGTCGGCCAGGGATTGTCCCCCCCGATCCTCAAAGGCCAGATCCACCCAGGCCAGGGCGAGGTGAGCCCGAGGGTCGGTGGGATTTCGAGCCAACGCCGCTTCCAGGGCCTCCCGAGCCTCCAAAAGGTTTCCCTGAGGAGGGCGATGGCCGAAGGCGGGGTGGCGGAGGGGAATGATCTGGGAGGCGGAAAGGGCGGATTCTGAAAGGGAGATCCCCGATTCCACCAGTCTGCTCGCCTGCCGGGCCGGCCACATGGAAGCTCCCTTGATCCCCACCAGGAGGAGAAGGACGAAGAAGATCACCCTACCCACCCGTCGCCCCCCCCCTTGCCGCCGCACCGTCTCCACCACTTCTTCGGTGGTGAGGTTGGGGGGATTCTTCCAGGGGGCTTGTGAAGGATCCTTTTTCCCGAGAGGGACCCCCGGAGAGGGCTCCCTCATCTCAGGGCCGGTGAGGCGGGGAAGGGGAGCCTCCGGTACCGAAGGACGGAGCCCCGAAGAAGCGACCACGCCGCGCGGGGAGGCGGCCTTCAGGGCATGAACCCGGGTCCTGCGGATCACCTCCCGCACCGCCGCCTCCACCTCGCCTGGGGAAGCGCTCTCCCCCTCCTCCATCCCTTCCCCACCTTTTGTTTCTTCTCCCAAGCGCCTCAGCACCAGAATCCGGCTGCGGGCGTCCACTTCCTGGAGAGCCGTCACCAGTGCCCGGTCAAGATGGGAAGCCAGCCTTTGGCCCTCCTCTCCCAGCAGATCTTCGATCTTCCGAGCGGCAGCGAAAGCAGAGTCCGAGATGGACGGTGACGAAAGGGAGTCGGCCATGGCGGCGTTGTAACGGGAAGGAAATCAGGAGTCGAGGGCTATCCCTTCCGGGCCACGAAACCGTCCACCAGATCGTCCCAGGTCACCCCTGAAAAACCTGCCTCCCCCAACCTACGGGCCACCCCCTCTTTGAAGCGGGTGCGACCTCGACCCGGGTCGCCGGTGTAGTGACTCAGCCGTCCTCCTCGCCCCAGAACCCGGCTCACTTGGCGGTAGAAGAGCCCCGAATACAGCTCTCCCGCCAGGGAAAACCGGGGGGGATCATGGATCACGACGTCAAAGGAGCCATCAGGGACGTCTTCAATCCATTCCTCCACCCTCGCTACCACCCGTTTGACCGCCCGACTCTCCAACAGGGGACGGCTCCAGGGGTTTCGCTCCAACAGACGGGAGCAGGAGGGATTGGCCTCCACCGTCACCACCTGAGAGGCCCCTCTAAGAAGAGCCTCCATGGCGGCGTACCCCAGCCCGGTGCAGCAGTCGAGGACCCGATCCCCTGTCCTCACCACCGCTCGGGCGCGACGGGCTCCATCCTCGTTGGGAGCCACTCCCGCCACCCGCAGCATCCACACTCCCGAGATCATCAGGCTGGGGGCGCCTTCGGTGGCCACCAACTGACACACCCCGTCTACCGCCGGCACAAAGACCCCCTCCTCCCACACCCCCACCACCCCGTCCCCCCGGAGCGTCATCCCCAAGACCTCCTCCTTGGGTAGGAGCCATCCTCCCTCAACCTGAAAATCTCGTTGTGAAACAATAACTTCCAAGCTGGAAATCCCCAGGTCAAAGCTGAATCGGGAGGGTCCCTCTGGCAGGGCCAGCAGGGAAAGAGCCCGAGCGCGGGTCAGCACAGGAGGAGGAGGAGACAACATCACGGAGCACGTTATCAGATGCCTCTCTCCAAGGGGTTCCCTCCCCGGCATCGCCGCTGCGTTGCCACCAGGCCGGATCGCCCTGTATCCTCCCCGGCCGAACCCGCCGAGGTCTCCTGCGTTGAAAGCAGCATCATCCTCCCTCTCCTCTGCCGCCCTGCAGCGACTGGAAACCGCCGTCGGCGTTGGCCAGATCGCCACCGATGAGGCCGCCCGGTTGGCCTACGCCCGGGATCTCTGGCCCCTTCTCACCCTCCAGTTGCGGGAGGGGGAAACCGGTGAGATGCCTGCCGCTGTGGCCAGACCTGGCACGGAGGAGGAAGTCGTGGCCCTGGTGAAGGCCGCCCACGAGTCCCAGGTCCCCCTGGTGGCCTACGGGGGAGGCTCGGGAGTGGTGGGAGGAGCCATGCCGGTCAAGGGGGGCATTTCGGTGGACCTCAAGCGCCTGAACCGCATCATCCATCTGGACCCTACCCGCCTGCTGGTAGATGTGCAGTGCGGCATCCTCGGTCAGACCCTGGAGGAGGATCTGAACGCCCGGGGCTACACCTTGGGGCACTTCCCCTCCTCCATCTACTGCTCCACGGTGGGAGGATTCGCCGCCACCCGCTCTGCAGGGCAGATGTCCAGTAAATACGGAAAGATCGAGGACATGGTGGCGGGATTGCGGGTGGTCACCCCCGGCCTCGGTCTGGTGGAAACCGGAGCCTATCTGCCGTCAGGCCAGGGCCCCGACTGGACCCCCGCCTTTGTCGGCTCGGAGGGGACCCTGGGTCTGGTCACCCGCGTCCTCCTCCGCATCCACAAGCTCCCCCCCACCATGCGCTTTCGGGGCTTTGCCTTCCCCAACATGGAATTTGCGGTTCTGGCGATGCGAAAGCTCATCCAGCGGGGGATGCGCCCCTCGGTGCTGCGCCTCTATGACCCCCTGGACACCTGGATGGCCATGCGGAGCAAGAGCGGCAAGAAGTCCGCTGCCGAGGATCCCACCGGCACCGCCTTTGCCTCGCGCCTGGGCCTGGCGGAGAGGGAGGGGGACGACGCCGAGTCTTATGGCTCAGAACGAATGGACGGGTTGTCGGACCGCCTGCAGGGACTTCCGGGAATGGGGGCCCTCAAGGAAGCCTTTTCCGCCAAGCTCCGTCCGGAGAACCTGCCCCTGGGAGCCCTGCTGCGCCAACCCAGGTGGGTCAACATGGCCACCGCCGCCGTGGGGAATCGCTGCCTGTGCGTGGTGGGCTTCGAAGGGGACGGGCCCGAGGTCGATGCCGCCATGGAGGAAACCCTTCAGGTCTTCCGCACCGAAAAGGGGGTGGACCTGGGAGCCGATCCCGGGGAGCGCTGGTTCCGCACCCGCTACCACGTCTCCTTCAAGCTCCCCAAGGCCCTGGAGAAGGGGGCCTGGGTGGACACCATCGAGGTGGCCACGTTCTGGGCCAATCTGGTCCCCCTCTACAAGGAGGTGAAGAAGGCGGTGGGCAACCACGCGGTGGTGATGGCCCATCTCTCCCACGCCTACCACGAGGGGTGCTCCATCTACTTCACCGTGGCCGGCGCCGCCCCCACCCTGGGCGCCGCCGAGGATTCCTACTACAAGGTGTGGGACGCCGCCCTGGACGCCACCTTGAGGGTGGGAGGCACGGTGACCCACCACCACGGCGTCGGAGTCCTCAAGAAGGACTGGGCCAACCGGGAAATAGGCCCGGCCCGCGCTCTCTACGACGCCTTGAAGGCCGTCGCCGACCCCGCCGGCATCTGCAACCCTGGCAAGCTCTTCCCGGCGAAGAACTGAGGACTCTCATGGCCAAACCTCTCCATCGAGACCAGATCATCACCAAGCTGGGGGCCCTCATCGGTACCGGCCTGGTGGACCACGAGGAGCACGGACCGGTGGTGGCCATGCCCTCCACCGAGCAGCAGGCCGCGGACATCCTCCACTTTGCGGTCAAGGAGAACGTCATCCTGCGCTCCCAGGGAGGGTCCTCGGATCCGGCCCGTCCCCCGGGAATGGTGGAGGGGGCTCCCAAGGAGGCCAGCATCTACCTGGATCTGCGGGGGATCACCGATCAACCCAACGCCGACGTGGTGTCGTTCACCACCCTGGCGGGATCGGGGAAGATCGGGGCGGACATTGAATATCAGCTCTTCCACACCGGCTTCACCCTGGGACCTCAACCCCGGCAGTTTCATGAATTGCCCATCGGCGCCTGGCTGGCGGGGCCCCGCTACCTGGCGGAGAGGATGGCTCACGGCCCCTGGGACAACAACGTGGTAGGGCTGAGGGTGGCCCTTCCCACCGGAAAGCTGGCGGAGACGGGAAGCAAGGCTCCTCGGTCGGCGGCAGGCCCGGGGTTTGAGTCCATGTTCCTGGGGACCCGAGATCAGGTGGGGGTCATCACCCAGGTACGACTTCGCGTACGCCCGTTCCCGGACGTGATCTCCATTTCCGCCGTGTTCCCCACCTTCGATCGGGCCTATGAAGCCGTGCGTTCGGTGTGCGCCCAGGGCTATCACCCCGCTGCCGCCTTGATGTTTCCCGGCAAGGATCACACCCGCTGGCGGTTCGCCAACGTCGACAAGAAGCAGCCTCGGGATGGGGGGTGCCTCCTGGCGTCGTTTTATGGCTGGGGGACCCTACCCGATCTCATCCGGCGGAGGGTTCTCAACGCCCTGGAGGAGCAGGGGGGAGGCTCCTTGGGAGAAGAGGGCGCGGCGGAGTGGTGGGATGCCCGCCACGGCAAGATTGGCCAGGGGGGCCCCAAGAACCTCAAGTGGAGCGAGCCGGAAGCGACCGGTCGGGAGATCGGCGACCTCCTGGTGGTGGCTCCCTGGGACACCGGACTCAAGCTCTATCACGCCCTGCGCTCCATGCCAGGAGGCGCGGATCGCTGCTTTGGAGTGATGGAGGAGTTCGGTCCCGGGGGGGTCACCATGAGGTTCACGGTCATGGGAGGGCACAAGACTCCCGGGCACCTGCTGTTCCATTCCCTGGTGGAGACGGTGCGAGTCCACGGGGCACGCGTCGCCGGAGCCACCTTCCGAGAGATTTCCGATGCTCCCCCGGAATCGGTGGCCGGAAGGGGAACGGCGGCTTCTTCAGGGTCCATCCCCGACGATCTCAGGCTGCTGCGGGGGGTCAAGAGTCAGATGGATCCTCAAGGCGTGATCAATCCCGGGGCCTTGGACGGAGACTTCTAGGGAGTGCCCTTCCTCTCCTCAGCAAGAAGCGATCACCCCCTCAAGCCAGGAGGAGGAAAGATCGAGACCTGCGCCCTATGCCCCAAGCTCTGCCGCTTCGCCTGCCCCACCGCCCAGGCGGCAGCCGATGAAGGACGTCACCCCACCGGCATCCTCTCCCGAGCCCTGCTGGCAGAGAAGGGGTCGGTTTCTTTGGAAGGAGAGGCGGGCGAGGTTCTGTATCACTGCACCTCCTGTTACGCCTGTTCGGTTCCCTGCGAGCTGGGTCAGGTGCCGGTGGAGCTGATCCACACCCTGCGAACCCATCATCAACCTCCCCGGGTGAAGACCCTCCTGGAGGCGGCCCGGGCACGGGGAGGAAATCCCTATCCAGTGGATTTTACTGAAGAAGTTTCCCCGTCGATTTCCGGAGGCACGGTGATCTGGCCCGGCTGTCACAGCCAGGCCACCCATCCTCAGGGAGGGGAGAGGATCGCCCGTCTCCTCACTCGGTTGGGAATGGAAAATGTGACCGTGGCCTCCTCCACCGCCTGCTGCGGCGCGTTCGCCTGGTTCCTGGGGGATGAAGCACTGGCCCGGGAAGGGGCGGGGGCTCTGGCCACGGCGGTTGCTGGCGCCAGGACGGTGGTGTACCTGGATCCTCCCTGTGCCTGGGCCGGCCGCCGGGTTCCCCAGCCGGGTGAAAAGGCACCTCAGCCCCGAGCCCTCCACCTCTCCCAGCTTCTCCTGGAATTGGAAACTCCCCTGGGAGTCCTCCTGGACGATGCCCTCCGGAAGCGCGGACCCGGCCCCCGGGTGGGTTATCACGATCCCTGCCTTCTGGCCCGGCCCCTGGGGGTGCAGGACGCCCCCCGCCGTCTCCTCAAACGCGCCACCGGGCTGGAGCCCCTGGAGTTCACCCGCCACGGCGATCAGACCGAATGCTGCGGCGCTGGAGGGGGACACGCCCAGGTTTTTCCCAAAGAATCCGATGAGATTGCCGAATGGATGCTCCGGGATCTCCCCGAAGGGATCGAGCTGCTGGTGACCGCCAGCCCGGAATGTGCCAGTCATCTGGGACGGGCGCCAACGAGAGTGAAGGTGATGGAGCTGGGGGAGTATGTCGCCGAGAGGGTTGGGAAATAGGAGACCAACGACCCGCCAGAAGGCTGGGAGGAGGGTGTGGTGGTGGAAAAAGGGTTCTATCTCAACTTGAGTTTGGACAAGACCGTCCGACAAGCCGCCGAGAAAGGGTTTCACGGAGACGGATGGCAAAAGAGGGTCCTTGCGGACATCACCGCGAAAGATGGCTCGTTCCAGGTGGTCAAGCAGCAATATTCCCTCTCGGGGGGCAACCAGGTGTGGTATTGCCGCGGAAAAACCTTGTCCCTCTCCTGCAAGGTAGACGGCAAGGCTATGGACACACTGTATTGCCTGGGAGTCGATCTCGGCTCCAAGACAAGAAATGCCAGTTTGGATGCCCCGGTGTCTATTCCGGGCCCGTGGCGATTGGTGGAGGATCGTCCCTCGGGAGCGACCCATGTCCCTTCCATCGAGAGCGCGTTGCGGGACGCTTGGGATTTGGCCTATCCCCCGGCCGGAGGGAGCCTCTTTTCATCGGCGAAAGTCGTGTCCAGCCCTGGGAGTAAACCGGGAGTCAATTCGCCTCCTCCTACCCCAACAGTCGAGGCAACCAAGAACTTGGAAGAATCTCTGGGACTTCAGGTTCCGATTAAGATCCCCTCGGTGCGTATCCCCGCTCCTCCTCCAGAGGCTCCTCCCCTCGCCCCCTCGGGGGGAATCTCCATCCGACGTCTCTATCGCTCCGGAGCAGGCTCTCCTTCTGACGCAACCGATACCCCGCCGACCGTAGAGGCATCCCCTGCCCTTCCGCCCCCTGAATGGAAAGAGTTCTCCAGGAGAGTCCTTGCCAGAGAGAGTCCGTCTTTGGAATTGTTTCTGAAGTCCTCGGACCCGCTGATGTCGCGCAAGGTGTCCTGCCTCTCACGGATCGTGACGGACCGACCGCCGTGCTACTCACACGGCAAGGAGTCCCGCCATGCCCCGCCGCCCTCGCCGAAACCTGACCCCGGACCAGAAGGCCGCGTTGCTGCGGCGCCACCTCGTCGACAAGGTGCCGGTCTCGGACCTGTGCAACGAGCACGACTTGCAGCCGAGCGTGTTCTACGCGTGGCTCCGCCAGCTCTTCGACAATGCCGGCGCGGTGTTCGAGACGCCCAACCGTGCGGCGCCTGCGCGCGAGAAGGAGCTCGCCGAACGCGTCGAGAAGCTCGAGGCCAGGCTCGCCAAGAAGGACGAGGTCATTGCCGAGATTTCCGAGGAGTACGTCCAGCTAAAAAAAAAGAGTGCTGGGGGGATCTGAAGGGTCGCTGGGTGCCCCATGACACGCGGGACGCGGT